>CANIIN010000144.1 GCA_947467405.1 Betaproteobacteria bacterium
CGTGCCGCTGCGCGAGGCCCTGTCGATGTTCGTCGTGCCCCTGCCGCATGCAGGCGTCACCATCACGCGCAGGGCCACCGCCAACCAGTGGACCTTGTCCGAGCTGCAGTTCAACGACGCCGAACTGGCCGACGACGCATTGATCGGCCGGCGCGGCGCCGGCTGGACACAGATGCTGGCCACCTTTGCCGATGAGCCGCCGGGCTTTGCGTGGCTGGGTTGGGCGACGCGCCTCACCGACACGCTGCTGGATCGCTTTGATGATCCGCGTGTGGCGCAACTCGTGGTCGAGCTGGGCGTCGCACGGCGTTTCTGCGAGCGCGCCCTGACGATGCGCGAGGCGGGCCGGCCAGTGGCCTACGAAGGCGCGATGGCCAAGGTGTATGTGACGGAACTGCTGCAGCGCATCGCCAGAACAGGGGCCGACCTCGAGGGCATGGATGCGCTGCGCTGGTCGCCGCTGTTCCAGGGCGGGAGCCGATTCGCCTATGAACTGCTGGAGCGCATCCACTGCACCATCAGCGTCGGCGCCAACGAAGTGCAGCGCGATGTCATCGGGCGCGTGGCCCTGAAGTTGCCGAGAGCGTGATGGCCATGCTGAACAACATGGATGTGAAGGATCTGGGTGCGCTGCTGGCCGAGGGCATGGCGGCGGGGCGTGATGCCAAGGCTTCGTTGTTCCAGTTGCGTGTGTTGGCCGCGTGCCTTGCGGGGAACGTTCCCGATGAGAGTTTCTGCGCCGCGGCGGGCGAGATCAGGGCGGAGCGACGTGACGATGGCTGGCTGCTGAGCGGAAGGGTGCCGGCGGCGCTGTCAAGCGGCGGCGCGGTGAAGCAGTGCATCGTGCTGGCCGGCAGCGACGAGGGATGGATGTCCTTCCGCCTGTCGTGCGATTCGCCCGCCTTGCGACTGGACCCGGTTGATAGCCTGGACCTGCTGCCTGCGGTCGATGTCCAACTCGACTCCGCCAGGGTCGGCGGCGGGACAGCATTGCGCAGGCTGGAAGACCATGCCCTGGTGCCGGCCTTGTTTGCGCTCAGCGCGGAGCTGGCGGGTGCCGCCGGCGCAGCGCTCGACATTGCGCTGGAACGAGTGCGGGTGAGAAAGGTGTTCGGCAGGTCGATCGGCGCCTATCAGGCGCTGGCTCACCGCCTGGTGGATGCGCGGATGGATCTCGATTCGATGCAACTCGCGCTGGATGACATGGCACATGCCGGTCAGGATGGGGCTGTTGCCCGCGCAATGGCGCTCAAGACGCTTTGTTCACAGGCCGGCCCGAGAGTCGTCGCAACGGCCCAGCAGGCTCACGGCGGCGAAGGATTCCATGCGGATCTTCCGCTGTATCGGTACACGCGGCGCGTGCAGGGGCTGTGCCTCAGGCTGGGCAGCAGGTTCAGCTGACGGCGCGGGGCTTGTCGCTGAGGCGATCCAGCAAGGCGCGCAGGGCGTTCTGGTCGATGGGCTTGGCGATGTAGTCGTCCATGCCGGCGGCCAGGCTGGCGTCGCGGTCGGACACCATGGCGCTGGCCGTCATGGCAATGATGGGGGTGCGCGGGGCTTTCTCTTCGGCGCGCCAGAGTTGCGTGGCCTTGAGCCCACCCATGACCGGCATCTGCAGGTCCATGAACACCACGTCGAAGCGCTTGTTGTCGTCGCGCCATTTGCGCAACTGCTCGAGCGCCTGTTGTCCGTCCTCGGCGATGGTGGCGTGATGACCCCAGCGCTCCAGCAGTTTCAGCACCAGCAGACGGTTGATGGGGTGGTCCTCCGCCACCAGCACTTCCAGCGGGGCCTGTTGCGGTTTCTCGCGCAGCACATGGCGAGTGACCAGTGTCTTGCGGTCGTCGGGCGGCGCCCCCAGCATGCGCTGCAGTACGCCCAGCAGGTCATCGCGCCCCACCGGCTTGGGCAGGTAGCCGGTAATGCCCAGTTCGCGGCAGCGCGCCGCGTCGCCACGCGCGCCCATGGACGAGAGCAGCGCCACGCGCGGCGCATCCGGTCTGCCGAGAATGGCTTCCGCTGTGGTGAATCCATCCATGCCGGGCATGCGTCCGTCCAGCAGCACGATGTCGGCCGGCGCGGCCTGCAGCGCTTTCAGCGCCGCCTCGCCCGAATCGGCCTGACGGGTCTCTACGTTCCATTGCGCCAGCATGGCGGCCAGTACGGCGCGGTTGGCCTTGTTGTCATCGACGATCAGGGCGCGCATGCCGGCCAGCGCGGCCGGCGGCACCGGATGTCCGGGTCTGGTCGCATCGACGCCCAGACGCACGGTAAAGCTGAAGGTGCTGCCGCGACCGACTTCGCTTTCCAGTTCGATATGCCCGCCCATCAGCGACACGAGGCTGCTGGAAATCGCCAGACCCAGTCCGGTGCCGCCGTAACGGCGCGTGGTCGAGGTGTCTTCCTGCGTGAACGATTCGAAGATCGCCGCGCGCTTCTCCTCGGGGATGCCGATGCCGGTATCGGTGACCGTGACGGTGACGTCGACCGCGCCGTCCTCGCGATCCTTGCAACGAACATGCACTCTGACTTCGCCGCTATCCGTGAACTTGATGGCATTGCCGGCGAGGTTGAGCGCGATCTGACGCAGGCGTCCCGGGTCGCCGAGCAGGGTTTCCGGCAGTTCCGGCGCAATGTCGAGGATGAGCTCCAGGTTCTTGTCGTGTGCGCGCGGTGACAGGCCCTTGAGGGTCTCGGACAGCATGCTGCGCATGGAGAAGGAAATCACCTCCATCGACAGCTTGCCGGCCTCGATCTTGGAGAAATCGAGGATGTCGTTGATGATGGACAGCAGCGCGTCGGCGGAGATCTGCACGGTGCGCATGAATTCGCGTTGCTCTTCCGCGTCGCTGCTGTCCAGGGCGAGACGGGTCATGCCGATCACGGCGTTCATCGGCGTGCGGATCTCATGGCTCATGTTGGCCAGGAATTCGCTCTTGGCGCGATTGGCCGATTCGGCGATCTCGGTGGTGCGGCGCAGTTCGGCCTCGATCCGCTTGCGCTCGGTGATGTCGGTGCGGATGGCGATGAACTCCTCGGGCTTGCCGTCCGGTCCCAGCAGCGGAACGACCGTGCCGTACAGCCAGTGCAGCTTGCCATCCTTGGAGCGGTTGCAGAGTTCCCCACGCCAGACGCGTCCGCTGTTGATGGTGTTCCACAGATCATCGTATAACGCCTGCGGATGCTCATTGGATCGCACCACGGCATAGGTCTTGCCGATCAGTTCCTCGCGGCTGTAGCCGCTGACCTCGCAGAACTTGTCATTCACGTAGGTGATGCGGTCATGGCGGTCGGCGACCGACACGATGGCGTGCTGGTCGAGAGCGAACTTCTGGTTGATCAGAGCGCGGCGGCCGATTTCGCGCTCGTTGACCAGGCGCTCGATGAGGGTGGACAGCGCTTCGATGTCGTCGGTGCCCCGGGTGCTGGATCCGGCGTCGGCCTCGGGCATCAACCCGCGCACCACGCTGCGCAGAGAACGGATGGCGTTGTCGCGGGCATCGAGTTGCTGGCGCAGGCTTTCGGCGGTTCTGGCCAGCACCGCAAAGGTATCGCGGAACTCCAGGGGGACATCACCCGCCAGCGCCTTGCTCGGGTCGATGACGCCAGCCTGCAGGTCGCGCTCGAAGGTCTGCACGCGCGCCAGGCTCCCCAGCCATCTCGCCAACGCGAAGCGGATCAGCAGCAGGCCGAACACCAGCCCGGCCAGCGCCAGCGCCAGCGAGTCGATGACCAGTTCCCACAGCGAGCCCGCAATGGCATTGACGTCGTAGGTCAGACGCAGCACGCCGTAATCCCGGCCGCCGACCACGATGACGCGATTGATGTCTTTCAGATCATCTGCGATCAGGTTACGCAGCCATTCGGGTGGAATGATGCGGGGCGCGATGGGACTGGCTTCACGAAGCCGGCTGCCGCTGGCATCGATGAATGACGCGCTGTCGAACTGGGTGTGCGTGACGGCCTTTTTCAGCATGCGCTGGATGCTGTCGAAATCGCCAATCACCGCACTGTCGGAGATGGTCTGCGCGGTAATGTCCACCACCGTCGTGGCGGAGTCCTGCGCTTCCTCGATGTGCTGGCTGAACTGGAATTTGTAGAAGATGCCCAACCCCGCGCCGACGAACACCAGCAGCGTCAGCGCGTACAGCGCGTAAACGCGCGCGACCAGCGACTTCGGGAACAGGGCGATGCGCATCAGCGGATGCCGGTCCGCCGCCGGGCCGCTTGCGGCGCGCCTGTCAGGCGCTGCGAGGCGACACCATGCGGATGGCAGGCGGTGATTGGCACGATGTCAGCGCAGCGAAGCCGGCGCCGTCTGGTAGAACCGGCGCTCGGTGACGTATTCACTGCCGTCCGATGCGATGAACCCGACGTCCGCTGTCAGGCCGACCTGCACCGAGGCTTGATGCAGGATTTCGCTTCCCCTGGCGTCCTTGGACATGCCGAAGAACGCGTTACCCACCGCGCTGACGTCCCTGGCCGGTACCTTGCTGGCGGCGAACAGGGCGAGATCCTGCACCGGGTCGGAACTCCACAGCACTCGATAGGATTTGCCCTCGCGTTTGGCGTAGCCGGCCACCAATTGGGCGTTGCCGCCGGTGGCCTGCACCTTGCCGCTGAACAATTGCACCAGCGCCGAATCCTGGTTGCCGCCGAAAACCACCTGTACGTCGATACCGCGTGCCATGAGCGCAGCCTGCGGCATCTTGTAGCCGATCAGCGCTTCCGGACCGGCATACGAGACGGCCTTGCCGGCCAATTGCTTCAGGTTGGTGACGGGTGAGTCGCCGGGCACGACGATCTGGCCGCTGACCGGTGGCGTATTGCGGCGTCCAAATACCTTCCAGCCGAGTTTCTCGCGCTCCGGGCTGAAGAGATGGTTGCTGAACACGA
Organism: Betaproteobacteria bacterium; assembly: GCA_947467405.1. Classification (GTDB taxonomy): domain Bacteria; phylum Pseudomonadota; class Gammaproteobacteria; order Burkholderiales; family SG8-39; genus CAIYPG01. Next base: position 4,897 of record CANIIN010000144.1, read on the forward strand.
ACTCGACCTCCTGCGCCAGCACGTAGGCCGTGGTGTCAGCCGAGGTGCGTCCGATCTTCAATTGCAGCTTCACGCCGCTTTTTTCGGATACGTAGGCGATGATGGGGTTCCAGTAGGCGGCGGTCAGATTGATGCCGTACTGGTTGACTGGCGAGAAGCGGTATACGCCGCCTTCCTGTGCCGATGCCGGGCCGGACAGGCCCATCGCGAGAATGGCCGCCGTGAGAATTCTGTTCAGGAAGTCGCGTCGCATGACTGGCTCCGGTCGCATGAAGAGTGTAGAACGCGGCGCTACCGTGCGATACGGCGTCGCAATCACATAGTCCTCATGATATACCTGAATGTGGGGGGTGATCCAAAGCCCGGGAATGATGGAAATGCCCTTTTATCCATCGGTTTGCCGCAGATCAAGATGCGTTCTGTCGGCATGCGTCGGCGCGCATGGCCGGTGGTCGGTACGCCAGGCGTCAGACGGCGTGGTTGAGGGGCAGGGCGGTGGTGTACTTCATCTGTTCCATGGCAAAGGCCGAACTCACGTCCGGCAGGTCGGCGACCTTGATCAGGCGCTTGTACACGGCGTCGTAGCCGGCGATGTCCGGCACCACCACGCGCAGCAGGTAATCGATGTCGCCGCTCATGCGATAGAACTCGACCACTTCCGGGATTTCCTTCACGCCGCGCGCAAAACGTTCCAGCCAGACCTGGGTGTGCTGGTTGGTGCGGATCGACACGAACACCGTCACCCCCACATTGAGCTTGGCCGGATCGCACAGCGCCACGTGCTTGCGGATCACGCCGGCTGCGCGCAGCTTCTGGATGCGCCGCCAGCATGGCGTGGGCGACAGGTTGACGCGCTCGGCCACCACGGCGAGGGCGGTATCGGCGTTGGTCTGGAGAATGTCGAGAATCTTGCGGTCGATGGCGTCCAAGATTAAATTTCCAGTAAAAGTCATCAAGTTAGAAAATTATTCTAATTTCTTTTCATCCGCGCGCCAAGTTTGGCAAAGGCTTGCGCGGATGCCGAGTGCCCCGGACTGTACAATTGATGCCTGCCGCACTCTCATTCGGACCAGACTGAAACATATCGATATGACATCGCCCCTCGTCGCGCCGCTCACCCAGCACTATGCGGAATTCATCGCCGGCACTCGCCCGTCGCAGGTGCCGGCCGAGTCGCTGGCCGTGGCGCGCCTGGGTTTTTCCGATTGTGCCGGCGTCATCCTCGCCGGGCGCGATGAAGAAGTGGTGCAGCGCGTGGCGCATTTCGTCCGGGAGCAGGGCGGCAAGCCAGAGTCGCGCCTGGCGCTCGGCAGCGATCGCGCCAGCATGATCCATGCGGGCCTGGTGGGCGGCACGGCCTCGCATGCCCTCGACTATGACGATTTCGCGTTTTCGAACCATCCCAGCGCCGTGCTGGTGCCGGCCATCATGGCCGCGGCTGACGCCACCGGCGCAGACGGCGCCCGCATGGCGACGGCCTACCTCGTCGGCTACGAGATCTGGGCCGACATCATGCTGCGCGAGCGCGATCTGTTCTATGACCGCGGCTGGCATCCGACTGCGGTGCTCGGCCCCATCGGCGCAGCCGCTGCTGCCGCCGTGATGCTGGGCCTCGACGTCGATGGCGCGCGCAATGCGCTGGCGCTGGCGGCCTCCGACGCGGGCGGCGTGTTCGAGAATTTCGGCACCATGGCCAAACCCTGGCACGGCGGGCGCACGGCCGCGGCAGGCCTGTCCTCGGCCAGCCTCGCTGCGGCGGGACTCATCGCCAGCCCCACGGCGCTGGAAGGGCATCGCGGCCTGCTGCGCGCGCTGTCACCCAACGGCAATGTCGATCTCACCACGCCGCCGCAACTGGGCAA
>CANIIN010000145.1 GCA_947467405.1 Betaproteobacteria bacterium
CCATTTGTTTCAGTTCATGCGTCAAGTTGGCGAACTCGCACTATCCACATGAGCGCAGTTACTGCCAAGCCGTCCCCCCATCGATGTTGATCGCCTGCCCGGTAATCCACTTGCCGCGCTCCGATGCGAGGAACAGGCACATCTCGGCCACCTCGTTGCCGTCGCCGGCATAGCCGAGCGGAATCATGCTGAGGACCTTCTTCTGCCAGGCTTCGCCGCGCCCGACATCATCCAAACGATAGGTGTCGATGATGCCGGGGCACAGGGCATTCACGCGGATGCCGTTCTTGCCCAGTTCCTGCGACATGCTGCGGCTGAGTGCGTTGATGCCCGCCTTGGACGCGGCATAGGCCGCAGTGTTCGGGCCGGCCCGCTTGCTGGCGATGGAAGAGATGTTGATGATGCTGCCGCCTCCGCCCTGCCGCAGCATCTGGCGCGCCGCCTCGCGGGACAGCAGGTAGGTACCGTCGAGATTGGTCTCGATGACTTTCTTCCATTCGGCATAGGGCAGGTCCACCACCGGCACGCGATCGGCGCCGCGCGCGGCGCCGGCATTGTTGACCACGATGTCCACGCGACCCAGCCGCTCCGCGGTCGTCTTCACCAGCGACTCGACGTCCGTCTCCGAGGCGATATTGGAGACGACCGCCAGGCAGGTTCCGCCCGCGGCTTCGATCTCGGCCCTGACGCTGTCGATGTCGCGCCAGCCGGCGGCCTTCTCGTCATCGGGATAGCGATCGGGCGAGCGGCCCGTGCCGGTGACCACGACTTTCGCGCCGGCCCTGGCCAGCAGCCGGGCGATCGGCCGGCCGATGCTGCGCATCCGTCCGGCACCGGTGACGATGGCGACCTTGCCTGCCAGTTCCTGTTCCTGCATCACATCCTCCTTACGACGTTGAATATATCCGGCAATGAAAGCGGCAATGAAAACCGCAGGCTTGCGGCTGTTCGCAGGTGCTGCAGAGCTCAACCGGCCGCTTGCGGCCGGTGCCGCGTTCAGATGGTGAACTTCACCACACTGTTGCGGCCGCCCTGCTTGGCCATGTACATGGCGCGGTCGGCGCGTGCCAGCAATGAATCGATGTTCTGTCCGTCTTCGGGATAGGTGGCCACGCCGGTGCTGACGCTGAGCGCGATGGTCTCGTGGCCGTGTTCGATGGAGGTGGCGGCAATGGCGTCGCGTATCCGTGCCGACACTTCCAGCGCGCCCTGCGAGGGCGTTTCCGACAGCAGGGCGACGAATTCGTCGCCGCCGTGGCGCGCTACCACGTCGGTCAGGCGCAGTTCCGTGCCGATGCACTTGGCGACCTTCTTGAGCGCGCCGTCGCCGGCTTCGTGACCGAGGCGGTCGTTGATGATCTTGAGGTTGTCCAGGTCGATCATCAGCACGCTGGCCGCGCGGTTGTAACGCACAGCCTGGCCCATCAGCGGATCGACGGCGATGGCAAAGCCGCGCCGGTTATAGATGCCGGGGAGTTCGTCGGTCTCGGACAGCAGCCGCGCCTTGTTCAGACCGTAGCGGATGTCGGCCGAGAACATGGTGGTGATATAGGCCACCAGCAGCAGCGGCGCGAGCTGTGCCGCGAGACGTCCCACGTAGCCGAGCGTGAAGACTTCGCCGATGCTGGAGTTGTCGCCAAGGAAAATGAAGCAGGCGGCGATCAGCGTCATTTCCAGCAGCGTGGTGATCTTGCCCAAGGTGAGGGCGCTGGTGATGATGACCAGCAGGTAGGCGTTCAAGAGCGGGCTGGCCAGCTTGTCGGTGAACCACACCACCCAGGTGACGAAGATCAGCATGGTCCAGGTCTCGAGCGCGATCTTCCAGCGTGACTCGAGCTTGTAGAAATTGGCGTAGTGGAAACTCAGCACGAAGGCGCCATAGAACATCAGCGCCATGATGATGGCGGGGCGGTGTTCCTCGACGGGGCCGCCGAAGGTGAGGTAGAGCAGGACGACGATCAGCAGCAGCCATTCGATTTCGGCCACGGTGCGCGTGACGCCGCGCAGTTCTTCCTGTTCCAGCGTCGGCACTGCTTTTTCGGTCTGCCGCATTGCGTTTGATGCCTCCCTGCGGCGGATTGTACGGGTACCCGTGGACCTTCGGCAACGCGCAATCTTCCGCGGCCAGGTCGCCGTTCAGGATTCGTGGACATGCGGATGCTGCGGACATTCATTCCATCTGCGAAATGGATATCCACAGACCTCGGCGCCCCCTGCGAGCAGGGAAGGTGGTTGGCCGGACGATCGCCACGATGGGCGACCGCAGGCCGATCAGGCCGGCTCTTCCAGTTCCAGTGCGAGCTGGCGGGCGGTGCTGCGGCCGAGGCGCACGATGTCGATGCCGTTTTCGCCGCCATTGCGCTTTCCTTCCAGGAATCGCGTCATGATCTTGTAGATGTCGAGATCGAACACCGGCTCCATGCGCGACGCCAGCCGCTCGTGCAATTCCTCGTCGGAGCGCACCGTGCCCAGATAGCACCATTGATCGAAGAGATGCATCTCGGAGAGCGGCTCCTCGCCGGGGCCGGCGGCCCGGGTTTCACGAAAACCGGTCAGTCCCTTGTAGGGCCAGGATTTCATGCGCAGCCGGCCGAAGGCGGCCAGCAGGCGCATGTTGTGCGCGGCGACCGATTCCTTGCCGCAGCAGGCGCCGAGACATTTCTTCAGTTGATGTGCGAAGCACGGGCGCAGCGCCGGCAAGCTTGCCGAGCCGGCACCGCTTTTCTCAAGGCCCAGCAGGCGCGTGCACAGGCCGTTTTCGTCGGCCAGCGCCTGCAGCGCTTCGACGGCCTTCTTCTTGGAGCGGAACATGCCGAAGGTCTGGCCCAGCTGCCACGGGTCGATGTCGGCGGCGCGCACCAGTTCCGGTGCCTGGCAGGTGACCGCGCCCGGCGTCCAGCGATAGGCGCACAGGTCGTTGGACCGGCGCAGCATGCGGTTGTGCACCGGCAGCAGTTCCTTCACCAGCCGCGCTTCATGGAGCAGCGCACCCAGTTCGCCGGCGGTCTCGATCCATTCAAGGCGCGCCAACTGCAGCGAGATGCGCATTTCCTTGCCCGAACTGTGGTCGCCGGAAAAATGCGACAGCACGCGGGTGCGCAAATTGATGCTCTTGCCGACATACAGCGGCACATTGCGTTCGTCGTAGAACAAGTACACACCGGGTGTGTCGGGAATGCCGTCCAGCACCGCCGGGTCCAGGCGCGGCGGCAGGCTGGGCGTCTTGAGTTGTTCGCCGACGGCGGTAGCCAGCACCACGGCGTCGCAGTCGCGCTGGATGATCTGCGCGAACTGCCACAGCACCTGGGCATCGCCGAGTGCGCGATGGCGCGCCGTGCAGGTGAGGCTGTGACGCTCGATCAGGCTGTCCAGGTTGTGCTTGCGATGTTCGGGAAAAATGGCGCGCGACAACTTGGCCGTGCACAGCATCTTCGGCCGGAAGTTGAGTCCGACGCGGCCGAACTCGTTCTTGAGGAAGCCGTAATCGAAGCGCACGTTGTGGGCGATGAAGAGGCGCCCTTCCAGGCGGCGATGCACTTCATCGGCGATGTCCTCGAAGGCACGCGCGTCCGCCACCATGGCGTTGGAAATGCCGGTCAGCGATTCGATGAAGGGCGGAATGCGCTGTCCGGGATTGACCAGCGAGCTCCATTCCTCGACATGCCCGTCCGGATCGACGGTGACGATGCCGACTTCGGTGATGCGGTCGTGATGCGCCGTGGCGCCGGAGGTTTCCAGGTCGACGAAGGCCAGCGGTTGGCCGCCGAAGGGCAGAGCGGCCGACCCGATCGATGAGGATCGCGCAGACTTTTTCATGCTCGAACGGGAACGACGGGGGCGCTATGGCGGCGCGGGGAAGTCCTTGAAGATCCGCATGGATAAAGGATCTTCAAGGCATCGCATGCCTGCGGAGCGGCCGCGTGGCGTGCCACCATCAGCGCTGCAGTTCGCGACAAGGTACCCGATGCAATGGGGCCACGAAGCCTACTGCGCGCTCGACTGCTGCTTGCGGGCGCGCCGTTCGATGCGCAGCAGCGGCGTGTTGATGATGTCAGTGAGCGGCCGGGCGCGATACGACACCTCGGTCTGTGCCGGGTTGGCCGCGCCGTACAACGTGTTGCGCTGGTAGGGTTCACGGCCGAGCGAGCGGATCAGCGCGTCCATGCTGGCGGGCGGCATTTCCTGTCCGGTCTGCGCGCCGGCGGCGCGCGTGATCGACTCGTTCATCAACGTGCCGCCCATGTCATTGGCGCCGGCGGCGAGGCACGCGGCCACGCCCGCTTTACCCATCTTCACCCATGAGGTCTGGATGTTGGTGATGTGCGGATGCAGCGCCAGACGCGCCACGGCGTGCATCAGCACCGCTTCGCGCCAGGTCGGTCCGATGCGCGCCTTGCCGCGCAGGTACATGGGCGCCTCGCTGGCCACGAAGGGCAGCGGCACGAATTCGGTGATGCCGCCGGTGCGCGCCTGCAGGTCGCGCAGGCGCAGCAGGTGGCGCGCCCAGTGCACGGTGCGCTCGACGTGGCCGTACATGATGGTGGAGGTGGTGCGCACGCCGACGTTGTGCGCGGCCTCCACCACCTGCAGCCATTCGCCGGTGTTGATCTTGTCCGGGCACAGCACGGCGCGCACTTCGTCGTCGAGGATTTCGGCGGCGGTGCCGGGCAGCGTGCCGAGACCGGCCTCTTTCAAACGCGCGATATAGGGCTCGAGTTCCATGTTCAGCGTGTTGGCGCCCTGCCAGATTTCTAGCGGCGAGAAGGCGTGCACGTGCATGTCCGGGATGGCGCGCTTGACGATGCCGATGATGTCCAGATAGGTGTCGCCGCTGTAGCCGGGATGGATGCCGCCCTGCATGCAGACTTCGATGGCGCCGCGCGCCCAGGCTTCAACGGTGCGGCGCGTGATCTCTTCGGGCGCCAGGTCATAGGGTTTGCCGCGCAGGCTCTCGTCGGTGCTGCCCTTGGAGAAAGCGCAGAAGTTGCACTTGTAGGTGCAGACGTTGGTGTAGTTGATGTTGCGGTTGACCACGTAGCCGACGCGTTCGCCGCTGACCTGTTTTCGCAGTTCGTCGGCGGCTTCGCAAACCGCCAGGAATTCATCGCCGCGCGCGGCGAAGAGGCGCACCACGTCAGCCTCGGCAAGGCGTTCGCCATGGCGGGCGCGGGCCAGAATGTTCGAGAGGTGCGCACTGCGTTTTGCCGGCGCGCGCGGCACGAGGTGCGGATTCTGCGGCGCAGCGTTGCCGCTGCCGGTCAGCCATTCGTCGGTGCGTGGATAGCCTTCGGCATCGATCATGCGCAACAGGCGCGTGCGCAGGCCTTGGTCCAGCCAGCGCTCGGCATCCAGCACATAGTTCGGATAAATGGTGAGGCGTTCCTGCAGGATCTTGCCGGCCGCCGCGGTTTCACTGGCCAGTTGCTTCAGGTGCGGCCACGGCGCTTCGGGATTGACGAAGTCCGGCGTGACCGGGCTGACGCCGCCCCAGTCGTTGATGCCGGCCGCAATCAGCGGCTCGAGTTGGCCGGCGTTGAGGTTGGGCGGGACCTGGATGCTCATGGCCGGGCCGAACAAGAGGCGCGCCACGGCGATGGTCCACAGCAGTTCGTTCAATGACGGTTCCGGCGCGTTCACCATCAGCGTGCCGGCCTTGGCGCGGAAGTTCTGGATGATCACTTCCTGGATGTGGCCGTGCTGGCGATGCAGGTCGCGCAGCGCCAGCAGGCTCTCGACGCGCTCGCGGCGCGTTTCGCCGATGCCGATCAGGATGCCGCTGGTGAACGGCACACCGGCTTCACCGGCGAGGCGTAGGGTGTCCAGGCGCACGGCCGGTACCTTGTCCGGCGAGCCGTAATGCGGCATGCCCTTGCCGCACAGGCGCTCGGATGCCGACTCCAGCATGATGCCCATCGACGCCGACACCGGGCGCAGCATGGCGATCTCGTCGGCGGTCATGGTGCCGGCGTTGATATGCGGCAGCACGCCGGTTTCTTCCAGCACGCGCCTGGCCACATGCGCCGTGTACTCGAGCGTGCTGGCAAAGCCCATGTCCTTCAGCGCATCGCGCGCCGCGGCATAACGAAGTTCCGGGCGCTCACCGAGCGTGAAGAGGGTCTCTTTGCAGCCTTGCTGCGCGGCGTCCTTGACGATGGCGACCACTTCGTCGGCCGTCATGTACGGCTTGTCGAGTTTGCTCGGGGTCTGCGCAAAGGTGCAGTAGTGGCACACGTCGCGGCACAGCTGCGTGAGCGGAATGAAGACCTTGCGCGAGTAGGTGACGAGTTCGCCGAAGCCGGCGTCGCGCAGCGCGGCAGCTTCCGTCATGAGTCGTTGCAGGACGGCGGTGTCGATGTCCGAACCGTGCAGGTCGGCCTGATCGGCCAGCGCAAGAATGTCTGCATCGGCGCGCTGCGCGCTGCCGTGGCCTGACGCATTCACATTGGCGGTCGAATCCTGTTGGTTCTGGCTGCGCTGGGTGGATTCATCGGCCGACGCATGGCGTGAGCCGCGTGGTCGCAGGTTGACCTGCTCGATGGTGGCCTGCTCTTGGTCATTGGCCTGTGTGGCGGCCGTGGCGGAAACGGCGATCCTGCCAGAGCGCGACTGGCGTGTCAGGCGCGTGGTGACGCCGCTCTCGTCGAGGAAGGCGCGGGTATGCGGCGCCAGTTCCCGGGAGAGATAGAGCGCGACGGTGCGCAGGTCTTCCGGTTCATCGACGTCCAGGCTGGCGCTGGAGG
>CANIIN010000146.1 GCA_947467405.1 Betaproteobacteria bacterium
CTTCGAAAAGGGCGGCTGGGACAAGATGCCCGGCGAAGAGAAGGCGCAGGACTCGGTCACGCGCGCCTGCGGCGAACAGTTGGATACGCTCGCCCGCGGCTGAGCCCATTCGCGGCGACAGTCACCCGAGCGGACTGTGCAGCAAGACATGGCAAGAAAGCCACCTGAGGGTGGCTTTTTGCCGTGCCGTAGCTGAAATCTCGCGTTTCCCTGATCTGGATCGGCTTCTGTCGTCTCGCTGTCGGGCTAAGCTGTACCTCATCCACGGTTCGTGCTACCGGGCACGGCCAGCCGTCACGGAGAGACGCCATGAACACGCACGCAGATTCATCCATCCGACTCACGCAGTTCAGCCACGGCGGTGGTTGCGGCTGCAAGATCGCGCCGGCCGTGCTGTCGCAGATCCTGGCGGCCTCGCCGCTGCGCAGCCTGTCACCGGACCTGCTGGTCGGCACCGAATCCAGCGACGACGCGGCGGTGTATCGCCTGAACGACACGCAGGCCATCATCGCCACCACCGATTTCTTCACGCCCATCGTCGATGATCCGTTCGACTTCGGCCGCATCGCTGCGACCAATGCCATCTCGGATGTGTATGCCATGGGCGGCCAGCCCATCTTCGCACTGGCGCTGGTGGGCATGCCGCTGGACAAGCTGCCCGTCGAAGTGATCCAGCGCATCATCGCCGGCGGCGAGTCGGTGTGCGCCGCGGCGGGCATTCCGGTGGCGGGCGGGCACTCCATCGACACGCTGGAACCCATCTATGGCCTGGTGGTGCTGGGCGTGGTGCATCCGCAGAAGGTCAAGCGCAACGATCGCGCCCGGGACGGCGACGTGCTGGTGCTGGGCAAGCCGCTGGGCGTGGGCATCCTCTCTGCGGCATTGAAGAAGGGCCAGCTGTCGGCCGACGGTTACCGGCAGATGATCGCCACCACCACCCAACTCAACACGCCGGGCCGCAAGTTGTCGGAGTTGTCCGGTGTTCACGCGCTGACCGACGTGACCGGCTTCGGCCTGTGCGGCCATCTGCTGGAAATCTGTCGTGGTTCAAAGCTTGGCGCGGCAGTGGACTTCAGCAAGCTGCCGCTGTTGTGCGATGCGCGCGACTGGGCGAAAGAGGGTGTCGCCACCGGCGCCTCAGGGCGCAACTGGTCCGGCTACGGCCACGAAGTGCGCCTGCCAGTGGGCCTGCCGGCGTGGCAGCGCAACCTGCTCACCGATCCGCAGACCTCGGGCGGCCTGTTGGTGGCGTGCAGCGCCGGCGCAGTACAGGACGTGCTAAGGATATTCGACGACGAAGGCTTCGCGCAGGCCGCCGTGATCGGCGCCATGCGTCAGGGTGAAGCGGTGGTGCAGATCGGCGCGTGATGCTTGAAGGGCTGACCAGAGGCAAGCTGGCGCGCTTGCGCCGAAAAGTTCTCAATGCGCTGGGTGGCGCACGGTATGATCCGTGCCCCGTTCATCAGGAGTCAGCATGTCTACACCGCAAGCCCCCGCCCCCGCCGAACTGCAACTCTCCGCGCAGATCAAGGAAATCGTCAATGGCGCGCTGATGCGCGGCCGGCCCATGAGCTTTGCCTATGTCGATGACAAGGGCGAGCCCAATCTGTCCTTTCGCGGCGCCATCCTGGCATTCAGCGACACGCAACTGGCGGTGTGGGTACGCAACCCCGAGGGCGGCCTGCTCAAGGCCATCGACAAGCACCCGGCCGTGGTCGCGCTGTATGGCGACCTCAATCCCGACGCCAAGGCCTTCCTCACCTTCCGCGGCCGTGGTCGTGTGGACAACACCGAGTCGGTGCGCCAGTCGGTGTACGACAACTCCCCCGAAGGCGAACGCAACCTCGACAAGGAGCGCAAGGGCGCCGCGCTGATCATCGATCTCGACACCGTGCACGGCATGGTGCCCGGCGCGCGCGTGGCGATGAAGCGCTAGAAGCCGGCACGAAAGTCGGCGTGGTTCGGCCCGGTACGGCTACGCCGCGCTGATCGAGATCCGGTGGGCGGAGGTGATGGACAACCCGCCCTGGAGCGGATTCTTCAAACTGTGGTTCATGTCCAATCCGTTCGAGCGGGCGATCGCCGGATTTTCCAAATCCAGCCACACGCAGCGGATCGGCGCGCTGGAACTGTCCGGCAAGAAGGTTGACATCATCGTGGCCGACAGCGCCATGAGCGACAACAACGGTGACCTCGCCAACGAGGGCGTGTGCCTGCGCAAACCGGGGCTGAAGGCGGTCTGCTATCCCGATGCCGCGCGCCAGGGCGTGAACAGCGACAGACGCCAGCTGGCCATCAACGTGCGCTATCGCTGAAGCGGCGGCAAGCCCTCTTCGTGAGGGCCGCCGAGCCGGCCTGACACATCCACAACACCGTCATTCCCGCGAAGGCGGGAATCCAGTGTCTTTGAATTGATCTGCGGAACCGGGTAACGCGTTTCGCCATCCGCCTTCAACTCACTTGCGGACGACGGCCTTCTGCGCCTCGCCGTAGCGCACCACCGGCGCCACCTTCGACGTGCCTTTCAGCAGTTCCGGCAGGAGAGCGCGCAACTGGTCGATGCTGAACTGGCTCATGTCGTCGGCGGCGTTGACGTGCTTCTGCATGAATTCGCCGAAGTAGTAACTGGCCAACTGGCCGTGCTGGATGTGGATGATCTGGCCGTTGATCCAGTCGGCTTCGTTCATGCACAGGTAGGCTGCCAGCGGCGCAATGTGTTCCGGGCCGCGCCCCACCTTGATGCGGTCGTACTCGGCCTGCGTGATCCGCCCGTCCTTCAACGCGCGCTGGCGGTTGATCTCGACTTCCTCGGTCATGGTCATGCGTGTGTTGGCCACCGGGCAGATGGCGTTGGCGGTGATGCCGTATTTGGCGGTCTCGGCGGCGATGGCGCGCGTGAGGCCGATGATGCCGGCCTTGGCGGCCACATAGTTGCATTGTCCGGGCGAGCCCTTGAAGGCGTCGGAGCTGAAGTTCACGATGCGCCCGAAGCCGTTCACGCGCATGTGCTTGATGGCGTGGTGGGCCATGTTCCAGTGGCCCTTCAGGTGCACGCCGATGACGAGGTCGAAGTCCTCCTCGGTCATGTTCCAGATCATGCGCTCGCGCAGCACCCCGGCGGCATTGACCACCAGATCCACGCTGCCGAATTCCTTCACGCACTGCTCCACGATGGCGCCGGAGGCCTTGTAGTCCATCACCGAGTCGAACGACGCGATGGCCGTGCCGCCGGCCTTCCGGATCTCCGCCACCACTTCGTCGGCCGGGCGCTCGTTGGTCGCTTCGCCGGTGCGTCCCGCGCCCGGGTCGACCACCACCACCGCCGCGCCCTGGCTGGCCAGCAGCAGTGCGATATCCCTGCCGATGCCGCGACCCGCGCCGGTGACGATGGCGGCTCTTCCATTCAGTGGTTGCGACATGGTGCTTCCTCTCTCATTGATGGTTGACTGGGAACGGCTGTCATTGCGCTAGGCTGAAGGTGCCATGGCGACGGCGCGTGCTGGGGATAGTCTAGCGGGGCGCGGGGGAAGGTGCAGGAGCGGCCGAACTCAATCGGCGCGCGCCGCGCCGAGCATCTCGGCCATGTCGTTCCACACCATCTGGTCCCTGATCAGGCCGCCGGCGACCGTGAAGCGATCGCTGAAGCGAATGCCGGCGAAGGATTCCCCCGACAGCGCCTCGCCATGCAAGGTGCCGAAGCAGTACACGATGGACGCGCCGTCGGCGCCGGGCGCGACGTCGAAGCGCTCGTAAGTCTTGCGCGCGCGGCGAAAGCGTTGCGCCGCCCACTCCACCAGTTCCTCCAGCGCAGTCATTCGCGCACCGCCCGGGAACAGCATCACGAAGCCGGGCGCGAGCATGGCCTTGGCGGCCGGCAGGTCGCGCTGCTCCATGGCGGACAGGAAGTTGCGGACGGTCTGGGTGACCTCGGCATCGGGCATGGCGGTTCCTGACGCTCAGTTCTTCGGCGCCAGTGCGCTAAGGAGTTCATTCAGCGACTCGGCCTTGTCCAGTCGTGATACCGCGCTGCGGACGGATTCCGCGCGCGCTTCGCCCCAGCGTGCCGACACTCGGCGCATGAACAGGGCTTCCACGCGTTCCACATCCTTGGCCGGATCGAGCACCGGCGGATACGGAACGCTCTTGATCTCGATCTTGCTGCCGTCACGCAACGTGAGGCGCGTGACCGTCTCTTCGGCCGAGGCGCCGAGATTCAACTGACCCTCCATGCCCGGTGCGGGAATGAGCGTGACCAGTTCGCTCAGGCGCCGCACGTCGGCATCCGGGTTGGGCAGCGTGGCCACGTCTTCGTAGCGGAAAGTCGATCCGCACAAGGCCAGCGCGATGCCCAGGCGCAGGCTGAAGTGCGTCATCTCGCGCGACTCGGCGGGCGCGGCGCCGTACACGGTGCGCAGTGCCGGGCTGGCTTCGCATTCGATGGCGACGATGTCGGCCGGCGCCACCTTGTGCGCCGCCTGACGGTGCTGGACACCGCAGATGGTCGGATAGATGCCGGTGGAAAAATGAAACACCTTGGGCAGAAAACCGCTTTCCTCGAACTGGAAAGTCTTGCCCAGTCCCCTCAGGATGGGTTCGGGATCGTAGTCGCCATAGATGGCGCAGAAAGTCGGCAGCACATCGAGCCGCCCGGCAATGCCTTCGCGCGCGATGCCGGCCGCATACACGCCGAGGCTGCCGCCCAGCGGCGTGCGCAGCACCACGTGCTGCATCGGCGCCTGCGCCAGGAGGCCGGTGCCCATGTCGGTGGCGATGGAGAGCGCGGAGGCCGCGGTGGCGGCGTCCAGGCGCATCAGGTTGGAAGCGACGGATGACGTTGCCAGCCCGTGTACCGGCGAGGTGAACGGGCTCTTGCGATCGGGCACCGGCTTGATGGCCGCGCCGATCCGCACCGCGACTTCCCAGCCCGCGACGAAAGCGGTGATCAGGTCTGCACCCGATCGCCCTTCGGCTTCCGCGACGGCCAGCGTGGCCGGAAATACAACGGAGCTCAAATGGGTGCGAGCCGGCCAGCTCCAGTCGTCGCCGTGCGCCATCATCGCCGAGCCGCTGGTGACCAGCGCCGCGAGTTCCGGCGAGGTCTTGATGGCGGTGCCGAGAATGGTGGCGCGCGGTGCGCCGCCGACGCGTTCGGCGTAGCGCATCAGCGAGGCGCGGCCCGGATTGAGCGTGGCGTGATCGGAAACGATGATGCCGCCCAGGATGTTCAGGATGGCCAGCTTGGCCAGGCCGACGGCGGTGGGCGGCAGGTCGGTAAAGCGCAGGCGCGAGGCGAACTCCCCGAGCGCCGCGAGTTCGGTGGTTTTATTCATGTCGGACATCCTGTTGAATGAGGCTTCAGTCCGCCAATGCTGGAGGACTGGACGTCGCGGGAGGCTGCCCTCCCGCGACGTCGGGTCGAACGAGGCTGTGCTTACTGAGCCAGGCCGAACTTGGTGGCGATGGTCCTGTTGGAATCGACTTCGGCGCGCATCATCGCGTTGAACTCGGCGGTGGTGTTGCCGACCGGATCGAAACCGTTCTTCGAAATCGCATCCGACACCTGCGGGTCGCGCAGGGCGCGCACGATCTCGCGGTTCAGCCAGTTGACCGTGTCAGCCGGCATGCCGGGCGGGCCGACGATGGCGAACCACGCGCTCATGTCCACGCCGGGCACCATCTCGCGCACGCTGGGCACGTTGGGCAGGCGCGTCGAACGCACCGGGCCGCCGAACGACATGGCCTTCAGCCGGTTGTTGGCCATGAGCGTGGCCACGGTATCCACGTGCGCATCGGTTATCCCGCCCAGCGTGCCGGCGATGCCGTCGGCGTTGGTGCGGTAGGGCACGAGCAGGAACTTCACGCCGGCCTTTTCCTGGATGCTGAGCAGCGCCACCTGCGTGCCGGCGCCTGAATAACCGATCTTGACCGACTCGGGTTTGGCGCGGGCGGCCTCGATCAGGTCACGCAGGGTCGTTGCCGTGCTCTCGGCCTTCACCGCGATCACCGAGCCAAGCGACACCAGCACGGTGATGGGCGTGAAATCCTTGGCTTCGAAGTCGAGGCCCTTGCTCATGAACGGATTGAGCGTCATGGCGCTCGCGTACGTCCAGCCGATGGTGTAGCCGTCCGGAGCTGCGCGGCGCACAGCGCCCAGTCCGAGTGCGCCATTGGCGCCGGGACGCGGCTCGATGATGGCATTGGCGCCGGTGTTTTCTTTCACTTTTTCCATCACCAGGCGCACCGGGTTGTCGATGGCGCCGCCGAGGTTGCTGATGACGGTGATGGTGCGCGAGGGGTAGGCCTGTGCCAGCACATTGCCGCTGACCAGCGCTGCGCACATTGCGACCGCGTATGCCAGCTGCGTAAAGCGGCCGGCCTTGCTGTGAGACTTCATCATGAATTTCTCCGGATTGGGATGACAGGAACAAGAACCGACGGCAAATCGATCAGGCGGGCTTTCTAACGGCAAACGCCTCACCGTGGTTCATGCCATTGAATTTTACCGATAAACGTAGGTATTCACTGAACAAGGGGGCATGCCCCCTTGTATATGGCTCTTTTCGCATTAGTTAGTGATGATCCGCGACGCGGTGCAGAAACTCGATTGAGGATCAGGACTTACGTCATCACTGCCGGGTAAGCGTTTTCCCACTGGTATAGAGGCATATCACTAACTAATGCGAAAAGAGCCATCTACAAGGGGGCATGCCCCCTTGTTCAGTGAATACCTTTGTTTA
>CANIIN010000147.1 GCA_947467405.1 Betaproteobacteria bacterium
CTGCACCGCCGCCACCTTGAATTCTTCCGTGTACTTCGCCTTGTCTACTCGCCTCATCGAACACCTCCAATATCGCAATATTTTGCGCTACTTTAAGTATCCGAAATTCGCGGGGAAGCTCAGCTGCCGTGACGGAAATCAGCTCCTTGTCTACCCCCCACTTCAGAGGGAAGCTGGTCGAGGCGGTCTCATTGTCAGGACTTGAACAGCGCTTCCCTGAATGGTTAATTCCTGCCTCTCCGGCATTTTGCGGCAATACCTTGCCGCTTCACAACATGCTTTGACTGCCGCCGCTATTTTGCATTCCATTGCCGAATGAAAAATTCATCGGAATTTTGCTGCGAATAGTCCCTATTGTCATAATATATTTAAAATAATCAAAATGTTACATACAATAAGCGGGGTGAGCGGTAGTGGCGACAAGGGTGGCTCTCAGAACTAACTCCTGGGGCATTGCATGTGGCCTGATTAATGCTTGTTATGGGGTGTGGGGTGTTCTCACGCCCCGTTATCAATAACAGCTGATTTCATACCCCTAGGAGTTGTTTCAAATGACTGCAATGTCTGCGCAACTGATACAGGATTTGAAGGTTTTTGATCAATACGGCATGCCGGACGTGTCGAATTACACTCCTGCGGATTTTCGTCTGGCCATTACCGAACAAGTCAGAGCAGGCAATACTCTGTTGTCTGAAGCACTGGGCGAAGCCGGTCTCAGTCTGTACCCTGATAGTGAAGATGTCCTGTCGATCGTTTCCTTGCTGGCAGAAATCAGGCAAGACTGGGATAGCGCGGAATATCTCCTGAAGCGTTTGGTAGAGGTGCAAAATGAACTGTCTCCTCCAACCACGTGGCAGCACTGGATTCGTGTATTGCGTTGCAATGGCAAGCCCCACGAGGCATGGATGGTGCTGGGCAAGTCGTTAAAACTTCACCCCAACGATGAAGCCCTGTTGATGGAAGCCAAATCGTTGCAGGATTGGCTGGGAGGCAGTTCATTGGTGGCCGGGACCGAAACCAGGAATTGAGCCGGAGAGGTCCAATCGGGGCAGGGTCAAGACAGGGCAGGTCAACGTTGAAAAAATCCAATGACAGCCGACATTACTGAACTCACCACCCTGCTTCAGTCTGGCGCTCCAATCGTTCAGATTGAGACACATGATGAAGTCCGCATCCTGCGGATTTTGAGTGAGATAACAGCCCGCACGGGTTCGGCCCTGCACGTATGGACCATCGCTGATGGATTGAGACGGTATTCAGAAGCGCCGTCGTTATATGCGATGCAGGATCTCAAGGGGGTACTCGTTCAAATCAAGGATCGTGAAGCAAGTGGCGTGTTTGTCATCATCGATGGGGCGCCACATCTGAAGGATCCGGTCTGCGAGCGGCTCATCAAAGAGATCGCGGAGGAATACCCTAAAAAACCAAGAACTTTGATTTTCTTGAGCAGTTCGGCGGCACTTCCGGAGGATTTGGCTCGGATGAGTTCGCGGTTTACCCCGAAGTTGCCAGATAGTGAGCGTATTCAGGATATCTATCTTGAGCAGGCTTATCGATGGTTAAGTGAAAAGATTGGCAGGAGACTATTTCGCGACAATGAGGCGGAGCGCAGCATGTTGAGAAATCTCTCCGGCTTGACAGAAGAAGACGTTGAAAACCTCGTGTCGAGCGCCATTCGAAACGACGGACGTATCTCATTTGACGATGCGCAGCATATTTTAGATTTCAAGAAACAGGCCATCGGAAAAGAGGGGCTCATAGAGTTCGTGCCGGATGCAACGGAACTCACAGAAGTCGGGGGCCTCACCTCACTGAAAACATGGCTCTCAATGAGGCGTTCGAGTTTTCTGGGTGATGGCAAAGCCACCGGACTCCCGCCGCCCAAGGGGGTTCTGTTAATAGGCATTCAGGGTTGCGGGAAAAGCCTTGCTGCAAAGGCGGTTGCGACGGCTTGGCAGGTCCCGTTGATGCGCCTTGACTTCGGCGTGCTTTACAGCAAATGGCTCGGCGAGACAGAACACAATATTCGCGAGGCGTTTAGACAAATCGAGGCCATGGCGCCATGCGTTCTATGGCTTGATGAAATTGAGAAGGGCCTTAGTTCCGATGCCGGCGGTTCCACTGACGGCGGAGTGTCTAGGAGGATACTGGCAGCACTTCTGGTTTGGATGGCCGAACGAACGTCTCAGGTATTCCTCGTCGCGACGGCAAATGATGTTTCGCAGTTGCCGCCGGAATTGATACGGAAGGGACGTCTTGACGAAATTTTCTTTATCGAACTGCCTTCACCCAGTGAACGCGAAGAAATATTTCGCATTCACTTGAAAAAACTGGGTTTTTATTCTGCTGATCTGGATATCGACAGTCTGATCCCAATAAGCGAAAACTTTTCTGGTTCTGAAATTGAACAGCTAGTCATCTCTGCAATGTATAAGGCCAGAACGCTTGAGGTGAACGTAACTACCGAAAGTCTCGTGACTGAAATTCTTCAAACCAAACCGCTGGCCGTGGTCATGTCAGAGAAAGTGACTGCATTGCGCGCTTGGGCCGCTGGCCGAACCGTGCCAGCCGCTTGAAAAGGAACCCGTTCAAATTCGGTACGAACCGAATTGCCCCAATTAAATTATCGTTAATCCACGGGGGCGGCCAACGGGGCGAATATTGGATGCATTTCCACGGTCTTACCAGCAGCCATGCGGTGCCGTGCTGGCAGCATGTTTCACATCACTCGTAAGCGGCCAATGCAGGCCTCTACAAACCCATTCAGCTTTGAAAAATCAAGCGGCTTCTTGTAAATGATCAAATGATCAGGCAGCGCCTTTTCTGCCGAAAGCTTTGGCAGGCCTGACACGATGATGATATCCACTGAATCGAAGTCGTGATCAGCGCGGATAGCCTTAATTGCGTCATATCCGTCCATTCTGGGCATTTTCAGGTCCATGATGACCAAGTCCGGCGCACGCTTCGCCATGCGCAGCAAAGCAGAGTAGCCATCTGATACAAAGGATAAGTCTATCGGCAGGTTCCAACTCTCGATCTTCTTGGCATACATTTTCTGCATCACCAGGCTATCTTCAGCCACCAGAAGTCGAAAAGGCCTTTTGCTGTTCGCCGTCCCGGCACGTTGTCTACCCGAGCCTCTTTCAGCCAGGTAACGATTGATCTCGTTTACAGGGATGCGTCGATGCCCGCCCGGTGTCTTCCAGGCGGACAGGTAACCCGCTTCCACCATTTTCTGCACTTGACTCAATGAACAAGAAAGCTTGACAGCAGCCTCACGTGTGCTCAGCCAATCCTCTGAAATTGGCTGATCCTCGAGCTTCTGACTTGTTGCTGTTTCTTTTTTCATGATTGACAAGGCCACCTTAACGATCTAGATCAGAATGACCAATGATAGCATTTGAGCAGCAAACATCTAGAATACCCACCAATGGATTCAATTTGCCTCTCCTTGCGTGCTTTCCCAGACCATGGCTGAGGTGGCCTCTCGAGGCGGCAATTGAGGGCAACACAGTCGATGTTTTGAATTAAGGACGCGCTGCTCAAGTCCCGAAAATGAGGCCGCCTCGACAAGAGCCCCTCTGAAGTGGGGGATAGACAAGAGACTCATTTCCGTCACGGCAGCCCCCTTGTTAAGTGAATGCTTGAAAGGGATGACGCATCGCCGTGGGGGCGGTGAGGTTCCCTCTGTTTTTCGGATACTAAGAGAGCGCGGTTATGCCGCCAATGGTGCCTGATGGCGCTGGAGCCAGGCTTCATAAGCAGAAGCCGGGCTCTTACCCCCCAGTGTGGAGTGGCGACGACTCCGGTTGTAGAACGCCTCAATGTAATCGAACAGATCGGCCCTTGCGTGGTCGCGTGTGCCGTAGTGCTGCCCATGCACCCGTTCGTTCTTCAGGCTATTGAAGAAGCTCTCTGCCACAGCGTTGTCCCAGCAGTTGGCCTTGCGGCTCATCGAGCAGACCATGCCGAACTCCTGCAACTTGGCCCGCAAGCGCTCGCTCGCATATTGGCTTCCCCGGTCGGAGTGATGCACCAGTCCCTTGCCGGGCTTACGACGACACCAAGCCATGCTCAGCGCATCGGTCACGATGTCGGTCGTCATTCTGGGCTTGATCGACCAACCCACTACCGAGCGATCATAGAGATCCAGCACCACCGCCAGATACAACCAGCCTTCTCCCGTCGCAATGTAGGTGATGTCGGCTACCCAGCTCATATTGGGTGCAATGGGGCTGAACTGTCGATTCAGCACGTTCGGTGCCACCGGCAGCGTGTGCCGGGAGTCCGTCGTGGCCTTGAAGCGACGCTTGTGCCGCGCCCGAATTCCATTCACACGCATCAACCGCTCTACGCGAGTCTTACTGACCCGGTGGCCCTCGTCCTTGAGTTCATCGAAGATGCGGGGAGACCCGTAAGTCCCCCTTGTCTTCGCATGGATGGCCCGGATCAACGTCAGCAGATGATCGTCGCTCAGCCTCCCGCCTGCCGATCGCTTGATCCGCCCTGTGGCCCTCCAGTGCGCATAACCGCTGGGGCTGACCTCCAGCGCCCTGCACAACACCTCAATCGGGTAAGAGCCGCTTTGCCCAGCAATAAACGCGTACTTCACAGCAACTCCTTCGCAAAGTACGCGGCCGCTTTTTTTAAGATCTCGGCCTCCATCCTCAAACGACTCACTTCCGCCCGCAGCCTGGAGATCTCCATCTGCTCCGGCGTGACCGCCCGCGCCTGGCCATGACCCAGCCGGCCTTCGCGCTGCGCCTTGAGCCAGTTATGCAAGGTCTGCTCCACGACCCCAAGTTCCCTGGACACATCGGCTGGTCGGTGGCCCGCTTCCACCCGCTGCACCGCCGCCACCTTGAATTCTTCCGTGTACTTCGCCTTGTCTACTCGCCTCATCGAACACCTCCAATATCGCAATATTTTGCGCTACTTTAAGTATCCGAAATTCGCGGGGAAGCTCAGAATTACCGAACAAGGGGGCAAACCCCCTTGCCTATCCCCCACTTCAGAGGGAAGGTCGTTGGGGCATTCCCATTTTCCGCACTTGATCAGCAATTCCGTAAGTCATCCCGAGAAACCGGACCGCAACCGACCCGGCTTCTGCGATGTGACGATTCAGGAGCGCCGTGACCTTTTCGGCAGCGGCGCCCTGACCACTTTCTCGCCCGAGCGTTGCAGTTCGCCCTGATTGACATGCAGCCAGGCCACCGCGTTGGCGAACTGCCTGGGATCCCCTTTGAACAGGATGGCGTCCGGATCGATCTTCACCAGGTGGTCGGCGATGCGCTGGCGTGTCTTGTGTTCACCGGCCAGGCGCAGCGCCGCAGCCAGGTAAGCCTCGCGCGAGGCCGCAACCAGCCAGCCCGGCAACGACAACCGGCGGAACAGTTCCGCATCGATGTGCGCATGCACCTCGCGTCCATCCAGGCACACGCCTGGAATGCCCTGCCGCACCGCGTCGACGATGCCATTGGTGTTGCCAAAGGGAAACGGGCTGAGGAACAGGTCGCATTCATTGAGCTTCGCGATGTAGGCGTTGTACTCGACCGGTCCGTACACCAGTGCCCCGGGCAGGAAGCGTTGCACGCACTTCTCGACATAGACCCTGGCCAGCCCCACCGCCCCTCCGCAGAAGAAGCGGAATTCCACCGGCACGCTGCTCCGTTCGAGAATGTCACGGCACACAGCCAGGAATTCGGGATTGAGTTTCATGGTGCTGGCCGTCACGGCAATGCGCACCGTGGACGGCTCGGCACGGATGTCGTGCGGCAGACGCACCGATTCATGCGGCGGCACCCACGGCTGGCTCTGGTTGGGCACCACCAGCAGGCGCTCCGAGAAGCAATCAGGATCGCCCAGATAGCCCTCTTCCACCGCCACGTAATCGATGGCCGGCGAGCGCGAAGTGGCCGGGTGGCCGAGGCACATGAACTGCAGCGGCGCCAGCCGGAAGGTGGACAGGATGACATTCAGCGTGGACATGCCGACGCTGGGATAGAACACCACGTCGGGCCGCAGCGCGTTCAGGTGAGCGATGGCCGCTGCTGCCGCAGGCAGCGGGCCGTCGTTCCAGGACACCACCGCCACGTGGTCGAAGAGCGCTCGACCCACGTCGTCGATGCAGTCCTCGCGCACCAGGGCATGCAATTCGAAATCCTCGCGCAACGCCTCGATGGACGGCGCATAGCAGCGATACATGGCGCTCCTGGAGTGCATCCATTCGCACGCCACCACCATCACTGGCCGCTCGCGCAGCGGCGGGCCCGCCGTCACATCGACGCAGCCGGACCGCATCATGCGCTCGCGAGCCTGGCGGTTCAGCGCCGTCTTGACCGCATGCTTGTCCGCCAGCGTCGAGTAGCTGCAATGCATGTAGGCATCGTCCAGCGCCTGCAGGTTGGCATCGCTCATCTGCACGTCGCCCAGGCGCTCCGGCAGCCAGCCCAGCAGCACATCGCGCTTGGCCGCGGCACGCGGCGAGATGCAGATGCGCGACGACAGCATGGCCACGCCGATGCTGAGCGCCACCGCCGGATTGCCGATCCACAGCGCCTCGGGCTGGATCGGAATATCGGATTCCAGTCCGTACAGCAACGCGAGCTTGAGCAGGTTGTTGCCGGAGAAGTTGAGCTCGCCGCTGCCATCCGTGGCGTGGTTGGCGAGCAGTCCGATGACATGATCGGCATTGTCGAACGGCGACGCGGCAAAGATCATGGCGATCCA
>CANIIN010000148.1 GCA_947467405.1 Betaproteobacteria bacterium
GGCGTGCAGTATTTCGACAACGACCAGACCAATACCTTCCCCAGCCGCGTACCGTCCTATTCCACAACCGATATCAAGCTGACCCACAAGAGCGGACCGGCCACCGTGGCGCTGGGAATGACCAATGTGCTGGACCGGCGCTATTACTCGTATGCCATCCGCAACGGCGCCGGCACGTCGTTCAATGCCTACCCGGAAAGACCGCGGGCCGTCATGCTGTCCATGCAATATGACTTGCCCTGAGCGCGACTTGCCCTGAGCGCGACCTGCCCTGAACGCCATGGCGCCGCACCGGATCGCGGATTCTGATAAGGTGCCCGCCATGTTTTCCGGACCGCGCGACAGCATCGATTTCTCCACCGTAAGACGTGCCCTGGTGGTGAAGTTGCGCCATCACGGCGACGTCCTGCTCACCTCGCCCGTCTTCACGGCGTTGAAGTCCCACGCCCCGCATGCCTCCATCGACGCGCTGGTGTATTCCGACACCGCCGACATGCTCACCGGGCATCCGGCCATCGAACAGGTCCACGGCATCGGTCGCCAATGGAAAGAACTCTCGACCGCGGCCAGGCTGTCTCACGAGTGGAAGCTGTTTTCCACGCTGCGATCCCGGCAATACGATCTGCTGATCCACCTGTCCGAACATCCCCGCGGAGCGTGGCTGTCACGCGCACTGGGCGTACGCCACGCCGTGGCGCCCAACATCTCATCCAAGCCGAACTTCTGGAAAAAGAGCTTCACGCACCGCTTTGCGCAGCCCTTGAATGCGCGGCGTCACATGGTGGAGTGGAATCTGGATGCCCTGCGCCGTCTGGGCTTGCAGCCCGCGCCCGAGGATCGCCAGCTCATGCTGGTCGCCGGCGCCAAGGCCGATGCCGCCGTCGAGCAGCGCCTTCAGGCCCTGGGCCTGGACGGACAGGCATTCATTCACCTGCATCCCGCCTCGCGCTGGGAATTCAAATGCTGGCCCACGGAACGCACGGCCCGGTTGATCAACGCCCTGCAGGCGCGCGGATTGCGCGTGGTCATGACGGCCGCTCCATCCGAGGATGAAAGGCTCCATGTGACCCGCATCCTGTCGCAAACTGAACAGGCACCGGTCAATCTCTGCGGCGAACTGTCGCTGAAGGAAATGGCCGCACTGTCAGCACGCGCTGCGCTGTTCGTCGGCGTGGATTCGGCCCCCATGCACATTGCCGCGGCCATGGGCACGCCGGTTGTCGCCCTGTTCGGCCCCAGCGGCGAAGCGCAATGGGGCCCCTGGATGGTGCCGCACCGCGTGGTGAGTTCGGCGGACCACCCGTGCCGACCCTGCGGCATCGACGGTTGCGGTGGCGGCAAGGTCAGCGATTGCCTGGTGACGCTGCCGGAAAGCCGCGTCTTGGCAGCCATTGACGAACTCCTCGCCGCACGCAGTTCATGAAAATCGCGCTCATCCGCCAACGCTATAACGCGTTTGGCGGCGCGGAACGGTTTGTCGACCAGGCCATGTCCGCCATCGCGATCGAAGGCAGCACCGATGTCACGCTGGTCACCCGAGACTGGAATTCACTACAGGCCGATCGCAAGGTCATCCGCTGCAATCCCTTCCATATCGGACGCACCTGGCGCGACTGGGGCTTTGCCAACGCCGCCTGCGCCGCCACGCGCAGCGGATTCGACCTGGTCCAGTCGCATGAACGCATTGCCTGCTGCGACATCTATCGCGCCGGTGACGGCGTCCACGCCCAGTGGCTGGAAAACCGTGCCCGCACCATCAGCGCCGCTCGTCGGTTAGCCACCATGGTGAGTCCGTGGCATCGTTACACGCTGGCCGCCGAACGTCGCCTCTTCACCAACGCACGACTCAGGGCCGTCATCTGCAATTCACAGATGGTCGCCAACGAAATTCGCAGTCGCTTCGGCGTCGCTGACGACAAGCTCAAGGTGATCTACAACGGTGTTGATGCGCAGCGCTTTCACCCGCGATTGAAGCCGGCGGTACGACAGGCCATCCGTGCACGGCTCGGGATTCCGGACGAAGCGTTAGTGCACCTCTACGTCGGCTCGGGGTTCGAGCGCAAGGGTGTGCCGCAACTGATCCAGGCCATGCGTGGCGCGCGTCAGCACATGCACCTGGTCATCGTCGGCGCCGACCGCAAATCAGGCATCTATCAATCGCAGGCGGCATCCGCCGGCCTGGGAGGACAAGTCCACTTTGCCGGACCGCAAAAGGACATCGAACACTGGTACGCCATGGCGGATTGCTTCGTCCTGCCCACGCTCTACGATCCTTTTCCCAATGCAATCATGGAAGCCATGGCCAGCGGCCTGCCGGTCATCACATCCACGCAATGCGGCGCGGCGGAACTCGTCGGTCCGGGCCAATGCGGCTGGATCTGCGATGCGCTCGATGTCGCGACACTGGGTCGATTCCTGCGCGAACTGACTCCCGCCACGGCAGCCGACAGGGGCTCCCGCGCTCGCGCCCTGGCCGAGCGCTTCACGCCAGAAAACATGGCCGACCAACTCACCGCGTTGTACCGCAATCTGTCCGGCACGGATTCGCACACCCGATAACGCTAGGCGGGCGCATCAGCGATGCCCTGAGCCGGCCTCCCAGACCCTCATGCCAGTGCCGCGCCAACAGCAGAATGGGGGATAAATGTTGTTATAATTCAACATTATCCGGCAAGGCCACCCAAGGTGAATGAAAGCTCGTCCCGGGAGCTCTACACGCGACTGATGGGCTATGTCCGCCCATACTGGAAGGTCTTCGCCCTGGCCATCCTCGGCATGGTCCTGACCGCCGCCACCGAACCGCTGTTTCCGGCCCTGTTGAAGCCCTTGCTCGACGGCAGCTTCATGAAGCGGGACCAGAGCGTCTCCTACCTGATGCCCTTTGCCCTGGTTGGCATCTTCCTGTTGCGCGGTGTCCTGACTTTTGTCTCCTCGTACGCCATGTCCTGGGTATCGAACCGCGTCATCCTCGACCTGCGCGCGGTATTGTTCCATCGCCTGCTGCAACTGCCGTCGTCGTATTTCGAGAACAACTCATCCGGCGCCCTGCTGTCGAAGATCGCCTATGACGTGTCCGGGGTCAGTGCCGCCGCCACGTCGGTCCTGACGGTTCTGGTGCGCGACTCGCTGTCCGTTCTCGGCCTGCTGATCTGGCTGTTCTATCTCAACTGGAAGCTCACGCTGCTCACGCTCATCGTGGTGCCGGCCGTGGCCATCGTCATCAAGCTCACCAGCAAACGCCTGCGCCGCATGAGCACCGAATCCATGCGCGCCATGGGCGACGTCACCCACGTGCTGGAAGAGTCCATCGAATGCCAGAAGGTCGTGAAGGTGTTCGGCGGCCAGCGTTACGAGGAATCGCGCTTCGGCCGCGCCAACCAGGAACTGCGCGGCTTCAGCATGCGCCAGTCCGTCGCCGCGTCGCTCACCGCCCCCATGGTGCAGCTGTTCGCTGCCATTGCACTGGCCGTCATCGTCGGCATCGCCTTGAAGCAATCCGAATCGGACCAGTTCACCGTCGGCGAATTCGTTTCCTTCATCACCGCCATGCTGATGCTGCTCGCACCATTGAAGCACCTGTCGGACATCAACGCGCCGCTGCAGCGCGGCCTGGCGTCGGCCGAGAGCGTGTTCAGCGTGCTGGACGAAAAACCCGAGGCTGACACGGGCACTGTCGAACTGCCGCGCGCCAAGGGCGAACTGCGCTTCGAGGACCTGGGCTTCACCTACAGCGGTTCGAGCCGGCCGGCCATCGAGCGCATCGACCTCGCCATCAATCCCGGCGAAACCGTCGCGCTGGTCGGACAGTCCGGTAGCGGCAAGTCCACGCTGGTCAGCCTGCTGCCGCGCTTTTACGACCCGACGCGCGGCAGGATTCTTCTCGACGGTCATGACCTGCGCGACCTGAAGCTGGCCAGCCTGCGCGGCAACATCGCCATGGTCAGCCAGGACGTGGCGCTGTTCAACGACACCGTCGCCGCCAACATCGCCTACGGCAGCATGAGCGGCGCGACGCGCGAACAGGTCGAGGCCGCCGCCAAGGCGGCGCATGCCACCGAATACATCCGCGA
Organism: Betaproteobacteria bacterium; assembly: GCA_947467405.1. Classification (GTDB taxonomy): domain Bacteria; phylum Pseudomonadota; class Gammaproteobacteria; order Burkholderiales; family SG8-39; genus CAIYPG01. Next base: position 4,071 of record CANIIN010000148.1, read on the forward strand.
AATGCCGCAGGGTTTCGAGACCATGATCGGCGAGAACGGCGTGAAGCTCTCCGGCGGGCAGCGCCAACGCCTGGCCATTGCGCGCGCACTGCTGAAGAACGCGCCGGTGCTGATTCTGGACGAAGCCACCTCCGCGCTGGACAGCGAAAGCGAACGCTACGTGCAGGAAGCACTCAAGACGCTCATGCAGGGCCGCACCACCATCGTCATCGCCCACCGCCTCTCCACCGTCGAACACGCCGACCGCATCGTCGTCATGTCGCGTGGACTGGTGGCCGAAGTCGGCACGCATGCCGAACTGCTGGCGCGCGACGGCCTGTACGCCAAGCTGTATCGCATCCAGTTTGCCGAAGACGGCGATCCCGTCGCCGGCAACGCGGGAGTGCAGTAAACGATGAGGATGATCGCGGCTGATCGGCGCAGGAGCGGTTGCGGCGCATGAAGATCCTGCACACCGAATCCTCCTGCGGCTGGGGCGGACAGGAACTGCGCGTGCTGAACGAAGCCGCCGGCATGCTGCGCCGCGGCCACGAAGTGCTGATCGCCGCGCCAACTGAATCGCGCATCTTCGAAGAGGCCTCCCGGCACGGCGTGCCAGTCCGGGCCCTGCCCATCCGCAAGAAGACCCTGCTCGGCCTGCGCGCCATGCGCGCGTTGCTGACATCCATGGCGCCTTCCATCGTGAACACGCACAGCTCGACCGATACGTGGACCGTGGCGCTGGCGTCGGTCGGACTGCGTGACGCGCCGCCGCTGGTACGCACGCGCCACATTTCCGCGCCCATCCCCAACAACTTCACCAGCCGCTGGCTGTACCGCCGCGCCACCGCCAGCGTGGTCACCACCGGCGAAGCATTGCGCCTGCAGGTAATACGCGAAGTGGGACTCGACGCCGATCGTGTGACTTCCGTGCCGACCGGCATCGATCTCGAACGCTTTTCCCCCGGCGACCGCCTTGCGGCGCGGCGCGCCTTGGGTATCCCGGGCCTGCCCGATCAGGGCGTGATCATCGGCATCGTCGCCACCCTGCGCAGCTGGAAGGGCCATCGCTATCTGGTCGATGCCATGACCGGCCAGGGACTGGAGCTGGCGCACCTGCTGATCGTTGGCGACGGCCCGGGACGCGACAACCTGACGGCACAGATCGCAGCCACCGGGCAGCAGCGGCGCGCCACCATGGCCGGCAATCAAGCCGATGTAGTGCCCTGGCTGCGCGCCATGGATATTTTTGTCTTGCCGTCCTACGCCAACGAAGGCGTGCCGCAGGCGCTCATGCAGGCCATGGCCACCGGCATACCGGTCGTCACCACGGCCGTCGGCGCCATCGGCGAACTGGTGCGGCCCGACGACACCGGGCTGGTGGTGACGCCGCAGGACGTCCCCGCCATCCAGGCCGCGCTGCGGCGTCTCATGGGCGATGCCGCGTTGCGCGAACGCCTCGCCGCCGCCGCGCTGGCCCACGTGAGGATGCATTGCTCGCAGGAGAACATGCTGGAGCGCATGGAAGCCGTGTTCAACAGCACCGTGGCCCGCCGCGCGGTCCGTGAAGCATGATTGCACCGGACGCGCGCGTGCTGGTGATCACGGTGGCCCGCATCGGCGACACACTGCTCGCCACGCCGCTGCTGCGCGCACTCAAGCAGGCCACGCCGCGCGGTCGGCTCGAGGTCATGACACACCCGAAACGCCAGGACGTGCTGCGGCACCTGCCCTTCATCGACCGCCTGTCGGCCATCAGCAAGGGAACGGCGTGGTTGCGCGGCCTGCTGGAAGGCAGGCGCTTCGACTGGGCGTTCGTCTTCGGGCATGACCTGTCGTTATTGAAGTACGCCCTCCGCGTCAGCGACAAGGTCGTGGCCTTCAAGTCGGCAGATCACACTATCGATGCCCGACTGCACGATGCCGTGGATGAACCGAACCCGAGCCCGCATGCCGTTCCGCATCGCCTGCTGCTGTTGCGCTCGACCGGCGTGCAGGCCACCGATCTGCGCCTGGCCTGGCAGGTCACGGACGCCGAGCGCGACGCCGCGCGTGCCTGGCTGCGAAAGCATGTCCCCGGCACGACCAACAACACCGCAGCGCATCCCGTCATCGGCCTGCAGTTGGCGAGCTTTCACACCAAGAGCCATCGCGATTGGCCAGTGGAGCGCTTCATTGAACTGGCAAAAAAGATCATGGCCCGATGGCCCGACGCGTGTTTCGTGCTGCTCGGCGATGCGCAGAGCCTGGCCAGCGCACAGCGCTTTCACGACGCCCTGCCCGAACGCAGCATCATGGCCGTCGGCACGCTGGCACTGCGCGCATCCGCCGCGCTGATGGCTCAGCTCGACCTGTATGTCGGCGTCGATACCGGCCCCACGCACATCGCCGGCGCGCTCGGCATTCCGATGGTGGCGCTGTATCACCCCGCCTATCCCGGACGCAATCTGGCGCCGCTGCAGAATCCGCGCTGCCGCATCATCGAGCATCCGCGAACAGGGAACGCTGCCAGCGTGACCGATGCGGACATGGCCGACATTCCTGCAGAGCAGGTCTGGCAGGCGGCATCTGCACTCCTGCAGGAATCCCGCGTCATGGATGAAAAGCGATGAACGCGGCCAGCCCGATCAATTGGAAAGCCTGGGCCATA
>CANIIN010000149.1 GCA_947467405.1 Betaproteobacteria bacterium
CCGGCAATGTGATCGCGCATCACCTGCATCGCGAGCACGACATCACGCTGTTCGAATCCGGCAGCTACATCGGCGGCCACACGCATACCCACGACATCGAGTATCAGGGTGAGCGCCACGCCATCGACACCGGATTCATCGTCTTCAATGACCGGACCTATCCCAACTTCATCGCACTGATGGACGAACTGGGCGTTGCCTCGCAGGAAAGCCACATGAGCTTCAGCGTGAGGAACGAAGCGTCCGGTCTGGAATACAACGGCACCAGCATCAATTCGCTGTTCGCACAACGCAGCAACCTGTTCCGGCCGAGCTTCCACGGCATGATCCGCGACATCCTGCGCTTCAATCGCGAAGCGCCGAGGTTGCTCGATAGCGAAGTCAATATCAGCCTCGGCGACTACCTGCACTTCGAGGGTTACGGCAAGCCGTTCATCCGCGATTACCTCATCCCCATGGGGGCGGCCGTCTGGTCCACCGATCCGGCGCGCATGCTGGCCTTTCCGGCGCGCTTCTTCATCCGTTTCTTCCACCACCACGGCATGCTGTCGGTGAACGACCGCCCGCAGTGGCGCACCATCCGCGGCGGTTCGGCGCGCTATGTCGAGAAACTGGTTGCGCCGTTCAAGGACCGCATCCGCCTCAATTCGCCGGTGGTGAGCGTGCGGCGCATGCGGGACGGTGTGCTGGTGCAGTCGCGCTCGGGTGGCACCGAGCGTTTCGATCAGGTGTTCATGGCCTGCCATTCGGATCAGGCGCTCGGCATGTTGTGGGACGCCACTCGCCTGGAGCGTGAAGTGCTGGACGCTATCCCGTACCAGAAGAACGAAGCGGTGCTGCACACCGACACGAGCCTGCTGCCGAAGAAACGCCTGGCCTGGGCGGCATGGAACTACCACGTCGACGGCGATGCGGCCGATCCGGTGGCGGCCGCGTCACGATCGCGGCAGCCCGCAGAGATGGGGCAGGGCGCCATGCTGACCTACAACATGAACATCCTGCAGAGCCTGCGCTCGAAGCACACCTTCTGCGTGACGCTGAATCGCACCGACGCCATCGATCCAGCCCGCATCATCCAGCGCATCGAGTACCACCATCCGCTGTTCACGCCAGCCGGCGTGGCGGCACAGGCGCGCCAGCATGAAGTGAATGGCGTCAACCGCACGTATTTCTGCGGGGCCTACTGGCGCAATGGTTTCCATGAAGACGGCGTGGTCAGCGCCCTGAATGCCCTGCGTGATTTCAGGGCGTCTCTTGGCGGTGTGCGGCCGGCGGCGGATGTCAACTCAGCCGGACGTCCCGTGGCATCGGGCGGTCAGCGCAGCCTGGAATTGGTGTGAAAAGCGCCCTCTATCGCGGCTGGATGCGTCATCGGCGCGTGCTGCCCAGGGCGCATGATTTCCGCTACGAACTGTTCATGATGTACCTGGATCTCGCCGAACTGGACAGCGTTTTTGCTGGGCGCTGGTTCTGGTCCGCGCGGCGCATGGCGCTGGCGCGCTTCCGGCGCGCGGATCACCTGGGCGACCCGACCATGCCGCTCGCCGATGCCGTGCGTGACCTGGTTGGCCAGCGCACCGGACGCAGGCCAGACGGGCCGATCCGCCTGCTCACGCATCTGGCGTATTTCGGCTATGGCTTCAACCCGGTCAGCTTCTATTACTGTTTCGACGCCGCCGATACCCGTGTCGAAACCATCGTCGCGGAGGTCAACAACACCCCCTGGGGCGAGCAGCACTGCTACGTGCTCGACCAGGCCCGTGCGCCGCGCCAGGGGATGCTGGCGCGGCATCAGTTCGACAAGGATTTCCATGTCTCGCCCTTCATGCCCATGGAGATCGGCTACGACTGGATGTTTGGCGACCCCGGCGAGGAGCTGGTCGTGCACATGATTCTGAACAGCCGTCCGGAGTCGGCCGGCGGGGAAGGGTCGCAAAAGATGTTCGATGCCACGCTGCATCTGGAGCGGCAGGCCATCACCGGCGCCAGCCTGGCTGGTGTGCTCATGCGCTTTCCCTTGATGACCCTGCAGGTCATCGTCGGCATTCACTGGCAGGCTCTGCGGCTGTGGCTGAAAGGCGTGCCGGTGTTCACCCATCGCGCCAAGCTGGCTGTGGCGGCCGGCACGGCAAACATTCCCGCGGGCGCCGCCAAGGCCCCGGACAGACTGCATTCCCTGGAGACCCCGACATGAGTACTCACTCGACTGACAAAACGTTCGCCATCAACACGGCCCTGATCGAAGCTGCGCGGCTCAAGGCCGATGCCGCGCGCCGGGGTGAAGCCCCGGGTTTCATTGCGCGTCAACTGGATAGTCTGGCGCGCGGTGCCGTGCTGGCACGGCTGCGCGGCATTCAGCACGGCCGACTGCGCCTGGTCGACCATTCGATCGGTGCCTCGAGCGACAGACACAGCTTCGGCCAACCCACGGAACGCGCGCCGCTCGACGTGACGGTGCGTGTGCATGACCCGCGCTTCTACGCCGATGTTGCTTTCGGCGGTTCCATCGGCGCGGGCGAGGCCTACATGCAGGGATGGTGGTCGACCGACGACCTGACCGGCGCCATGCGCATCCTGCTGCAGAATCGCGAGGTGCTGGACGGCATGGAAACCGGCCTGGCCAGGCTGGCCGAGCCCGTTCGCAAGGCGTTGCACTGGGCCTCGCGCAACACGCGTCAGGGCAGTCGCCGCAACATCAGCGCGCACTACGATCTCGGCAATGATTTCTTCCGACTCTTTCTCGATCCCACCCTGATGTATTCCAGCGCCGTGTTCGAGCGGGCCGACATGACGCTGGAAGAGGCCTCCATCGCCAAGCTGGACCGCATCTGCCGCAAGCTCGATCTCAAACCTGGTGAGCGCGTGCTGGAGATCGGCACCGGCTGGGGCGGTTTTGCACTGCACGCCGCGAAGCACTACGGGTTACATGTGACCACCACCACCATTTCGCGCCAGCAGCATGACCTGGCGAAGGAGCGCATCGAGGCGGCCGGGCTCAAGGATCGCATCACACTGCTGTTCGAGGACTATCGCGACCTGAAGGCCGCCAATCTGGGCGGCGAGTTCGACAAGTTGGTGTCGATCGAGATGATCGAGGCGGTGGGGCACGATTTCTACGACGGCTACTTCGCCAAATGCGCAGAGTTGCTCAAGCCGGACGGCCAGTTCCTGCTGCAGGCCATTACCATCGCCGACCAGCGTTACGAAGCGGCGCGAAAGTCGGTGGACTTCATCCAGCGCTACATCTTTCCCGGCAGCTGCATACCATCCGTCACGAAGCTGATGGAGTCGGTCACGCGCGCCACCGACCTGCGCCTGTTCCACCACGAGGACATCGGACCGCATTACGCCACCACGCTGCGCAGGTGGCGCGAGAATTTCTTCGCCGCCATCGACACGGTGCGTAAGCTGGGCTATCCCGAGCACTTCAATCGCATGTGGGAGTTCTATCTGTGCTATTGCGAAGCCGGCTTCATGGAGCAGGCGCTGGGCGATGTGCACATGCTGCTGGTGAAGCCGCAGGCGCGGCGGGGGCCGCTGCCTGCCATCTGACATAATCGACCGCGGGGTATCCTCGCCGCGCGAATCAGAGAGGCCGACATGAATCCGACGCTCACCATGGTTGCATCGGGACTGAAGTTCCCGGAGGGTCCCATCGCCATGCCGGATGGCACCTTCCTGGTCTGCGACATGGGCCGCCGATCCGTCTCGCGTATCGGTTCAGGCGGCAAGGTATCCAGGGTCGCGCTGGTCGATGGCGCGCCCAACGGCATCGCCATCGGGCCGGACGGCGGCTGCTATGTTGCCAACAATGGCGGCACGGTGACCATCGATCAGCCGGACGGAACAACGCAGATTGCGCCGGTGAGCAAGCCGCCGGACTACCAGGGCGGATACATTGATCGCGTCGATCTTGTCACCGGCGCGGTACGACGCTTGTACGATCGATCCGATCAGTCGCTGCTCAGCGCGCCCAACGATCTGGTGTTCGATCGCAGCGGCGGATTCTGGTTCACCGATACCGGCAAAGGCGGCGAACGTGATTCGGTGCGCGGCAAGCTCTGTTATGCGCTGCCGGACGGGAGTTCGTGCATCGAGATGGCATTTCCCATGCTGATGCCCAATGGGGTGGGCCTGGCGCCGGATGAAACGCGCCTGTATGTCGCCGAGACGGCGACCGCGCGCATCTGGGCCTTCGATCTCGACGCGCCGGGACGCATACGGCGCTCGGACTTTCCCTCGGCGCATGGCGGAACGATGCTGTTCCAGTCGCCCACTTATTGCCTGTTTGATTCCCTGGCCGTCGACGCGGCGGGCAATATCTGCGTGGGTGCGCTCATCGACGGCAGCATCATGGTGATCTCACCGCAAGGACAACTGATCGAGCGCATCCCGGTGCCGGACAAGTTTCCGACCAACGTGTGCTTCGGCGGGCCGAATCTGCAAACGGCCTACGTGACCCTCGGCAACAGCGGCAAGTTGGTGTCACTGGCGTGGCTCTGCCCGGGACTGCCGCTGAACTTCCTCAACGTGTAGCCCCGGCAGCCCACACCCGACAGCCAAGAAATCAGGCTGTCGGTCAGTGTGTCAGATGGCGACTCAGGCGACCTTCTGCGCGCCGCCTTGGCGCGCTTCACGTTCTGCGCGGTTCCAAGCCGACAGTACCGCCTTCATCGAGGCGCTCACCACGTCGTGATCCAGTGCGACGCCGGCGACACGCTTGCCATCGATGTTGAGCTGCACGTAGGTCACGGCTTCGGCGTTGGTGCCTTCGCCGACGGCGTGTTCGCTGTAGTCCACCACGGCAATGCGCCGACCGCCATGGCGCATCAGCGCATCGACGAAGGCGGACAGGGCGCCTTCGCCCTCGCCGTTGAGCGTGCGCTTGGTGGCGCCTTCGGTGACGTGCACCTTGATGGCGTCATGACCGGCGCTGCGATCGAGCTGGTAGCCGGCGAGGGCCAGCGGGGCGCTGTCGGCGATGAATCGTTCCGTGAAGATGCGATGGATGGTGGCACCGTCCACTTCGCCGCCGTGCTGCTCGCTGTGCTTCTGCACTTCCTGGGCGAGTTCCACCTGCAGCCAGCGCGGCAATATGAGGCCGTAGTCGCGCTCGAGCACGAACGCTACGCCGCCCTTGCCGGACTGGCTGTTGACGCGAATGACTTCCTGGTAGTCACGGCCGAGGTCTTTCGGGTCGATCGGCAGGTAGGCGACCTGCCACGGCTGATCGGGCTTCTGGATGTGCAGGCACTTGCGGATGGCATCCTGATGGCTGCCCGAGAACGCGGTGTACACGAGTTCGCCCAGCCACGGGTGGCGCGGGTGCAATGGAATGTCGGTGCACTCGGTGACCACCTGGATGAGTTCGTCCGGGTTGGAGAGATCCATCTCCGGGTCCACGCCCTGGCTGTAGAGGTTCATGGCCATGGTGGTCATGTCCATGTTGCCGGTACGCTCACCGTTGCCCAGCAACGTGCCCTCGACGCGGTCGGCGCCGGCCAGCAAGGCGAGTTCGCCGGCGGCGACGGCGGTGCCGCGGTCGTTGTGCGGGTGCACCGAGATGATCAGCGAATCGCGGCGGCTGATCTTGGTGTGGAAGTACTCCACCTGGTCGGCGAACACGTTGGGTGTGGCCACTTCAACCGTAGTCGGCAAGTTGATGATGCACTTGTTCTGCGGCGTGGGCTGCCACACATCCATCACCGCTTCGCAGATCTCGACGGCGTATTCGGTTTCGGTGCTGGTGAAACTCTCGGGCGAGTACTCGAACACCCATTCGGTGCCGGGGTACTTGGCTGCTTCTTCCTTCACCCAGGTGGCGCCCTGCACGCCGATGGCGGTGATGCCGGCGCGGTCCAGGCCGAACACGCGCTCGCGCTGCACGGGGGAGGTGGAGTTGTACACATGGATGATGACGCGGCGCGCGCCCTTGACGGATTCGAAGGTGCGCTCGATCAGGTCCTGGCGCGCCTGCACCAGCACCTGGATGGTGACGTCATCGGGAATCTGCTTCTCTTCGATGGCCCAGCGCACGAAGTCATAGTCAGTCTGGCTGGCCGAGGGGAAGCCGACTTCGATTTCCTTGATACCGATCTTGAGCAGAAGATTCCACATGCGCTTCTTCTGTGCCGGGCTCATCGGCTCGATCAATGCCTGGTTGCCATCGCGCAGATCCACGCTGGCCCAGCGCGGGGCCTTGGTGATGACCTTGCCGGGCCATTGGCGCTGGGCCAAGGGGGGCGAGTCGACTGGGCGGTACTTGCGATGGTCAAAAGCTTTCATGTGGGGCTCCTGCTTGTCTGAACGGTTTGGCGAAGTGGTTGAGAGGTGCGGCGACAGTCCTTTGTGGAGGATGACGCAATGGAGGCAGTATAGGTTGATCCGCGAGGATAATTATTGCGAATATTGCGTATATGTTCATATTTATAGCAATAAAATGGCTTAATAGTCGTATTAATCGCTACAATTATCCAATTATAACCTTCTTGAGGGCATGATGGATCTCAGTCGCCACGACCGTCGCATTCTGGAAGTGCTGCAGCAGGAGGGGCGCATCAGCAACCAGGAACTGGCTGACCGCATTGGTCTGTCGCCATCGCCTTGCCTGCGTCGCGTGAAGGCACTGGAAGAGGCGGGGGTTATTGTCGGTTACCACG
>CANIIN010000150.1 GCA_947467405.1 Betaproteobacteria bacterium
ATTCACCGCGCCCGGATTTGCCTTGGCATATTCGATCAGGCCTTGGATAGTCTTGAATAGCGCCTTGGGATGGGTGCTGACTACAAACGGGGCGTCGGTGGCCAAGGCTATGGGCTTGTAATGCTCGCCCAGAACGAAGTGAAACTTCGAATCCATGGTGGGCCCGAAAACCGCCAGCGGACGGTTGATCCAGCCGAAAGTGTAGCCGTCCGGTGCCGCCTGTGAAATCGCCTGCGCGCCGATGACGCCGCCCGCGCCCGCGCGATTGACGACCACAATGGATTGCCCGAGCTCCTTCGTCGCCGCATCTGCTATACGACGCGCCGAAGCGTCGGCGACACCGCCGGGCGCATAAGACACGATCATGCTGAGGGGGCGGGTGGGGTAATCCTGCGCCGCCACGGACAAACCGAGTACAGAAACAATGCACCCCAATCCAAACTGCAAGGTGACGCGTGACAGGCGAATCATCGTTGGCATGGTCTGCTCTAGAACGAAGAGATTTTTCATGTCGTCCGGTCGTGCGTGGCACTGCCGGGCTCACTGCTAATGGGGCATCATTACATTAGTGTCCGCGCGTTGCATCACATTTCGGAGCAGCCGCCAGAAGTGCTGCCGGCATTGTACGTTATGTAAATTAGGCAGACGTTATGTCTGTAAGGCTTAAAGGTACAATCACCAGATGAATACTCCCTATCATCTGGCATCAAAGACTGCCATCGTCGGAGTCGGCAGCACTAGATTCGAAAAGCGACCCGAGCGTAGCGGCACCAGTTTCCTCGCCGACGCTTTTGTCCAGGCACTCGCCGACTCCGGCCTTCGCCGCCAGGACATCGACGGCCTTATCGTGCAGATCGGCAGTCCGGGAGGGCAAGACGTTGACCGTGTTGCCGAGATGCTGGGCATCGAGGCGCGCTTCTGCGGCCAGCCCTGGGCGCATGGCATGTGGACGGGATCGCTGCTGACTGAGGCCGCCATGGCGGTGCACTGCGGCCTGGCCAACTGTGTACTGGTGGGACGCGGTGCATCGCACACGGCGCCGCACGGAATGGCCGGAACATTCGGCGGCGCGGGCGATTTCGAAGCCATGCGCGAGGGCGGGGGCCTGACCGGCGAGATGCCGCATTGGGGCATGACCTCGCCGGGCGCGGGCGCGGCCATGGCCATGCAACGCTACTTCTCGCGCTACGGCGGCGGCAGCCGCGAACTGGGCGCCGTGGCGGTGGCGCTGCGCAAGCATGCCGGGCTGAATCCCATGGCCGCACTGCGCAAGCCGTTCACGATTGATGATTACTTGGCATCGCGTTTTATCACCGAGCCGCTGCGCCTGCTCGATTACTGCCAGGTCAGCGACGGCGGCGCCTGCGTCATCGTCACGAGCACCGAACGCGCGCGCGACCTGCGTAAGACCCCGGTGCTGATCGCCGGCGTGCAGGGGCTGAGTCTTGGGCGCGAAGAGTTCGTGTTTTCGGTGCCGGGCCTCGGCGTGCAGCAGCAAAGCACCTATACGCACAAGCCGCGCGAGCACGACCTGCTGGCCATGCGTATGGCGGGCATCAAGACCGGGGACGTGGATGCGTTCTATACCTACGACGCATTCACGCCATTGGTGCCCTTCGCGCTGGAGCGCTACGGGTTTGTGCCCACGGGCGAAGGCCTGGCTTGGCTGCAGGGCGGGCGCATCGAGCCTGGCGGCGAACTACCGGTAAACACCCACGGTGGCCTGCATTCCGAAGGCCATTCCAGCGCCTGGGGCGCGTTCGTCGAAATGACCCGGCAACTCCGTGGTGAGTGCGGCGAACGGCAGGTCAAGGACGCGAAGGTGGCATTCTGGGGCCCGAACTTCGGCAACGCCGTGGTGCTTACCCGGGGTTGATTTGCTGTTGCGCAGCAGGTGCCGTGGCGATATGAACGGCTCTCCACGAACGGGATTAACTTGAACAAGACAACGATGAATCCATCCCAGAGCAGGCATTACGCCAATATCAGGCTGGAGCGGGCGTCTCCGGATGAGATTAAGGGGCTGCAACTCAAGCGTATACAGACCGTTCTGGCGCACGCCTACGATCGCAATCCGTTCTACCGCGCACTGTACGACAAGGCCGGCGTACATCCACGCGACATTCGTTCCCTCGAGGATTTTCGCGCGCGCATTCCCTTTATCGACAAGCGCACGCTACTGGAGGACCAGTCGGCTTATCCTCCCTACGGTAGCCGCGCCGATGTGCCGGACGCGCACATCCACCAAGTGACGCACACCGGCGGGACCAGCGGCATCGGGCAGGAACTGCACATGTTCACCCAACTGGAAACAGAGTCCTGGACCACCGGTTTTTTCTATGAATGCGCCTGGGCCGGCATCCAGCCCGGCGACCGCGTGGTGCGCTTCATCCGCGTGGCCATGGAACTGGGAGGGCTGTGGCACAAGAGCGCTGGCGAACGCTTCGGCCTCAACCAGTTTTTCATCGGCGCCTACGACTCTGAAACGCGGCTCAAGCTGATGCGCCGCATATCCCCGCATCTCATCATTGCGCAGCCCAGCTACCTAACTCGGCTCAGCCTCATGTGCGAGGAGCAGGGCATCCAGCCACGTGAGGCGTTTCCCGAGCTCAAGGCGATGATGTTCTCGGGCGAGGCGCACGGCGGCGTGAACTGGCTGCGGCGCATGGAAAACTTCTGGGGTGTAAAGCTGGCCGAATGGTACGGCAGCACACAGGCGGCCGGCAGCCACATGTTCTCCTGCGAGGGAGGCTTGCACTTCGACGACGGGCGGCTGCGCATGCTGCACAATTTGGAACACCGCATCTACTGCGAGATGCTGGATCTGGAAACAGGACTGCCGGTGAATTCGGGTGAGGACGGAGAAATGTTCATCACAAACCTGTACAACGAGAATTTTCCCATCATCCGTTTCCGAACTTACGACCGCGCGCGCTACCGCGATGCTGACTATTGCGACTGCGGGCGACCATTTAGCGGCATCGAATCGGGCTCGGTCTCCAGAGTCGACGACATGCTCAAGGTGCGCGGTCAGAACCTGTGGCCGGACACTGTGGGAGGCTTGATATTCGGCCGGGTGGAACTGGAAGAATACCAAGGCACCGTGTGGGTGGATGAAACCGGCCGCGAGCGGGTGCGCGTGGCGGTGGAATTCCGCCCCGGCAGCCTGTCCGAAGGCGAACGCGACGTGCTGCGCCAACGTCTGCGCGAGGAGATTAAGCAGAAGACCGACATCACTATGGAGGTGATTGAAGTCGAGCACGGCACGCTGCCGCGATTCGAGCAGAAAGCGCGCCGCTGGAAAGACGAGCGCGGCGCCTCGCGGCAGAGCGCGGTGCAACAACTGGGAACAAACCGATGATGAACGAGCGCGAAGCCGGAATGGCGGCGCAACTGCTGGCGCTTTCCCGTGTACTAGCGGGCAGCCAGACTGTGCAGGCGCGTCGGGCGGGCGAGAGGGTAGAAGCCATCCTGCGCGACCTGCTGTACGAACACGATCCCTGGAGCGACGTGCTGTCGGGGGGCAAACCCTCCGTAGCGTCCGCGGCCACTCCAACACAGCGGCCGCCCCACCCCTTGCCGCCGCCCATTCTCACCGAGGAAAACCGTGGCCACTGGGACGCAGCGAAGCGGCACGAGTTCAGGCTGCAGCGCTGTCAGGGCTGCGGGATGGTGCGCTTTCCGATCGCTTATTCCTGCCCGCAATGCCTATCACCGGAACATGAATGGGCATTGCTGAGCGGGCGAGGCCGGGTGAGTTCCTGGGTGGTATTTCACAAGGCCTATTGGCCTAGCATGAGCGAGCAGGTGCCCTACATCGTCGCACAGATCGAATTGGAGGAAGGGCCGCGCTACACCAGCAACATCGTTGGACTGAACGGCCGGGACATGCGCATGGACATGCAGGTCGAAGCAGTGTTCGACGACGTGACCGGCACCCTCACCCTGCCGAAATTTAGGCCGACCGCAGGGTAGGGCGAGTCATGGCTCAGTGCGTGAGCGGGCGGTGGCGTCGGACTTCCTCAATCCGAAGAACAGCCAACCGTTCCAGCGTGTACACGTAGTCAGTCGGGCTGTCACTAAGATCCGGACGAACGACCAGCAATTTCTTGGGATCAGGGCCTCATGTGATGAGTAATAGGAACCTTGTTGATTTCCCGGAGCTAGGTGCACGATCGATGTGTCATTGAGCGATGAAGCATTCGTCCAGAACCCTTATAGTTGTGAACTACCCATAGGGAGTATATGAAAAATGAATCATTTCTTTCGGCTGTTTTGTATTCTTTTTTTTCTCATGGGCATACCCGTCGCTTCGACTGCACAGAACTTTCCGACGAAACCAATTCGTATGCTCGTTGCTTACGCGCCCGGCGGTGGCACCGACATTCTCGCCCGTGTGCTCGCACAAGCGATGGGAGATGACCTTGGTCAGCTAGTTGTTGTCGAGAACCGCCCTGGGGCAGGTTCCCAGATCGCAACGGGCTTGGTAGCGCAGTCAGTGCCCGACGGATACACCCTTCTGATGGCAACCACGGCGCACAGTATCAATCCAGGTTTTTTTAAGAACTCTCCCTACGATTCGATCAGCGACTTCGCAGCGGTGGGCAGGGTAGCGTCAGTGCCGCTCATCCTTCTAGTCAGTCCGACCATCCCGGTGTCCAACATCAAGGAATTGATTGCATTGGCCAAGGAGAAGCCTGGTCGATTGAATAATGCGATGGCGACAGGCGCCATAGTTCATCTCGCCGGGGAGATGTTCAAGAAAATGGCAGGCGTCGAAATTGTCGCCGTCGCCTATAAGGGCAACTCACCTGCTTACCCTGACCTCATATCCGGTCGTGTGCAGTTAATGTTCGATGCCCTGTCCTCCGGACTGCCACAGGTCCAGGCGGGGAAGCTCAAGGGAATCGCTGTGACGAGCGCTCGGCGTTCGCAAGCTGCGCCCGACATCCCGACTGTTGCGGAATCGGGCCTACCAGGGTTCGAAGCCGACGCGTGGTATGGCTTGCTTGCACGCGCGGGAACACCCCCCACCGTAGTGAGCAGGCTCAATGACGCGATTCGAAAGGCCGTAGCTGTGCCAAAGGTTCAAGACAGTCTGCACACCATGGGATACACCATACTCGTCGACTCTCCGGCTGAGTTCGCCAGCTACCTCAAGCTCGATACCATAAAGTGGGGGAAGGTCGTCAAAGAGTCAGGCGCCACCCTTGATTAAGGAGCGCAGCTTACGCTCGCAGGTTGGGTGCAACGTGGGTTGTACCCGGTTCCGTTGACACCAACTTAAGCTAATCGCACCTTTTCGAACTCGACGGGACTGACGTATCCAATGGTCGAGTGCCGTCGAGTCAGATTGTAGAATCTCTCGATGCAGTTAAACACGTCAGCGCTGGCCCATGTCGGGTTCGGTACATCTTACTGGCAGTGCGTTCGATCTTCAATGCGAGAAGAAGCTATTCATCGCCGAGTTATCCAACACGTTGCCCATCGGAAGCTCACAACATAACGGGAAGACACATGAGACAAAAGACGAATCGCCAATCGAACAAGTTTCTGGTGGCTCTCGCATTGATGATCGGTATGTCGTGCAGCAGTAGCGGTCTGGCCCAATCATGGCCAGTGCGACAGGTCACCCTCATTTACCCCTATGCGGCAGGATCTGGACTTGACATTGCCTGGCGTATCATCGGGCAGGAAGCTGCAAAATCCCTCGGACGTCCGGTTATTGTCGAAAACCGTCCCGGTGCAGGTGGAAAACTCGGCGGAGAATCCATCGTGCGGGCTCCAAAAGACGGGTACACCATTGGTATTTTTAACAGCACAGTCGGCATATTCCTGCCGGTGCTGGATCCCGGCTTTCGAATAGAGCCAATCCGCGACTATCAACCCATCGGACTTGCCTTCGAGAACTATCTCGTTCTTTTGGGCAATCCTGCTGCACCGTACAAGGATTTCAAGGGACTGATCGCCTACGCCAAAGCCAATCCAGGTAAGCTCAATTTCGGTTCGTCCGGTTCAGGTACTACCGGTCATGTCATTATTGAGCTGGTTAAGCTGGCAACCGGCATTGATGTGGCCCATATCCCGTTCAAAGGCGAAGCGCCAATGACGACGGAAGTGCTGTCGGGCCAAGTGCAGCACGCTGTCGGTTCAACCAGCGCGAAGCAACTGGTCGAAGCCGGGAAGTTGCTCGCGATTGCAACCACAGGTCCCAAGCGCTGGAGTCCCTATCCGGTAGCCCCAACTTTCCAAGAGCTCGGCATGGATGAAGCTTCACTTTCGAGTTGGCAGGGCTTGGTAGCGCCAACTGGCGTGCCTGCAGAAGCAACTGCGAAGATGAACCGCGCGCTTATGGTTGCGCTTCAATCGCCGGAAGTTCGCAAAACCATGGATGATCAGGGATTGGTCCTGCTTGGAGGTGGCGCGGAAGAATTTACTGCGCGAATCAAGTCCGATCTCGAACGGATGACCAAGGTTGCTCGAATTGCCAGCATCAAGCTGGACTGATCACCCGTCCCGAAGACTAATCGGCCAAGCTAGCCATAGCATCATCTCTTCCTGGGCTCAGATTTGATGGTGTACTGCATTGGTTGAGCTAAATGAATAATTTCGGGTGATGAAGTATTCGAATCGCGAGGCAAGATCCGGG
>CANIIN010000151.1 GCA_947467405.1 Betaproteobacteria bacterium
GTCAATTACCTCAAGGGACGGCTGTTCTCCCCAAAGGGCGAGACCTGGGACAAGGCGGTTGCCCACTGGCTGACGCTGCACAGCGACGATGGTGCCAAGTTCGATCGCGTGGTGACGATCGAGGCGCGCGACATTCGTCCGCAGGTGACTTGGGGAACATCGCCGGAAATGGTGGTGACCATCGAGGACCGCGTGCCCGATCCGGACAAGGAAAAGGACGCCGTCAAGCGCGAGGGCATGGAGCGCGCATTGCTGTACATGGGTCTGAAGCCGAATACGCCGCTCACGGAAGTCAGCATCGACAAGGTGTTCATCGGGTCGTGCACCAACTCGCGTATCGAGGATCTACGAGCGGCGGCGGCCATCGTGCGCGGCAAGCGCAAGGCCGACAGCGTGAAGCTGGCGCTGGTGGTGCCGGGTTCGGGATTGGTGAAGGTGCAGGCCGAGAAGGAAGGTCTGGACAAGATATTTCTCGACGCCGGATTCGAATGGCGCGAACCGGGTTGCTCGATGTGCCTGGCGATGAATGCCGACCGTCTGGAGCCGGGCGAGCGCTGCGCGTCCACGTCGAACCGCAATTTCGAGGGGCGGCAGGGCAATGGTGGGCGCACCCATCTCGTGAGCCCGGCGATGGCGGCTGCTGCGGGCATCGCCGGACATTTCGTCGATGTGCGCCAGTGGCGTTGAACTGAACCAATCCGAAAGCCGATATGGAAAAATTTACCGTACACAGGGGACTGGTGGCGCCGCTGGATCGCGCCAATGTGGATACCGATGCCATCATCCCGAAGCAGTTCCTGAAATCCATCAAGCGCTCCGGGTTCGGCCCGAACCTGTTCGACGCCTGGCGCTACATGGACGAGGGGCAGCCCGACAAGCCCAACGAAGGGCGGCCGCTGAATCCTGATTTCGTGCTGAACAAGCCAGCCTACCGCGGGGCGACCGTACTGCTGGCCCGCGAAAACTTCGGCTGCGGCAGTTCGCGCGAGCATGCGCCGTGGGCGCTGGAGGATTTTGGTTTCCGCGCCATCATTGCGACGTCGTACGCCGACATCTTCTTCAATAACTGCTACAAGAACGGCCTCCTGCCGATCTGTCTGCAGCCCTCCGAGGTCGATCGCCTGTTTCATGATGCGGCCGCGATTCCCGGTTTCCAGTTGGTGATCGATCTGGGCGAGCAGGTTGTCGCCACGACCGACGGCTCGCAGCGCTACCGGTTCGACGTCGACGAGTTCCGCAAGTACTGCCTGATCAACGGGCTCGATGACATCGGGCTGACCTTGCGCCACGCGGACAAGATCAAGGCCTACGAAGACCGCCGGCGCCACGATCAGCCCTGGCTGTTCTGAATCGATCATTCACGATGACGATGACGCGCCGGGAGTCCTGGCGTGCGGCGGCCATCCATCCAATCAAGAGGTCAATATGAAGATAGCGGTATTGCCGGGTGACGGCATCGGTCCGGAAATCGTCGGCCAGACCATCAAGGTGCTTGAGGCGCTGAAGTTGAACATGAGTTTCGAGCATGCACCCGTCGGCGGTGCTGCCTACGACTTGACCGGTGAGCCACTGCCGGCGGCAACGCTCGCCGCGGCACGCCGCGCCGATGCGGTCCTGTTTGGCGCTGTTGGCGGGCCGCAGTACGACAATCTGCCGCGTGCCAAGCGGCCCGAGCAGGCGATTCTCGGCCTGCGCAAAGAGCTCGGCCTGTTTGCCAATCTTCGTCCGGCGATTGTTTATCCTGAACTGGCTGGTGCTTCGGCGATCAAGCCTGAAATCGTGGCCGGTCTGGATATCCTGATTCTGCGCGAATTGACCGGCGACATCTATTTCGGACAGCCGCGAGGCATCCGTCAGTTGCCCAATGGCGATCGCGAAGGTTTCGACACCATGCATTACAGCGAGTCCGAGGTGCGACGCATCGCGCATGCCGGTTTCCGTGCCGCCATGAAGCGCAGCAAGCGACTGTGCTCGGTGGACAAGGCCAATGTGCTGGAGACCTCGCAACTGTGGCGCGATGTGGTGACAGCGCTAGCCGCGGAATATCCCGAGGTCGAGTTGTCGCACATGTACGTGGACAACGCTGCCATGCAACTGATCCGCAACCCCAAGCAGTTCGACGTGATGGTCACCGGCAATCTCTTCGGCGACATTCTGTCGGACGAGGCCTCGATGCTGACCGGATCGATCGGCATGCTGCCGTCTGCAGCACTGGACGAGAAAGGCAAGGGCCTCTACGAGCCGATTCATGGTTCTGCTCCGGATATTGCCGGCAAGAACCTGGCCAATCCGCTGGCGACGATGCTCTCGGCTGCCATGATGCTGCGCTACAGCCTCGACCAGGAGGCGGCGGCGGCGAAAATCGAAGCTGCAGTCCGGAAAGTGCTGGCAAGCGGGCTGCGGACGCCGGACATCTATCAACCGGGGACTCAGAAGGTCGGTACGGTGGAGATGGGGGCGGCCGTGGTCGCGGCGCTGTCCTGATCGGCAGCCTTATTCGCCGGTGTATCGGTTGCGGTCCGGCTCTGGCCGCAGAAAATCAGCGGTTGCTCTGCAGTTATCTTGGTCGGCTCGAGCTTGATACGATCAATTCGAGGTGCCTTCATGGCGCTACAATGACTCCCTCTGTTTCGGGAAGTTTCCTGAGAAGTTGATTTGCCGGTCGCGCGAGGACTGAGAAGTCTCCTGCCGACCCGGTATCGATGACGGTGAATGACATGAAGCGCGTTGGACTAGTTGGTTGGCGGGGAATGGTTGGCTCGGTGCTCATGCAGCGTATGCATGAGGAGCAGGATTTCGCCTTGATTGAGCCGGTATTTTTTTCCACGTCCCAGGTTGGGGCGATGGGTCCGCTCGTGGGCAAGGAAGCCGCGCCGCTGAAGGATGGTCGGCGCATCGACGATTTGCGCGCCATGGACATCATCATTTCCTGCCAGGGTGGCGACTACACCAACGAAGTCTTTCCGAAACTTCGCGCCACAGGGTGGTCGGGATTCTGGATCGATGCTGCGAGCGCGCTGCGCATGCGCGACGACGCGGTCATCATTCTGGACCCGGTTAACGGGGATGCCATTCGCGAGGCGGTTCGCAAGGGCGGCAGGAATTTCGTCGGTGGCAACTGTACGGTAAGCCTGATGCTGATGGGATTGCACGGCCTGTTCCGTGAGGGGCTGGTCGAGTGGATGACCGCCATGACCTATCAGGCTGCGTCGGGTGCCGGCGCCGAGAACATGCGTGAACTGGTGCGGCAGATGGGTTTTGCCCATGCTTCGGTTCAGGCGTTGCTGGCCAATCCGTCCTCGGCGATTCTGGATATCGACCGGCAGCTTTCCGAAGCGACCCGGTCATCCGGATTTCCCACCGAGCACTTTGGCGCGCCGCTGGCCGGCAGCCTGTTGCCGTGGATCGACAAGGATCTGGGTAATGGGCAAAGCCGTGAAGAGTGGAAGGCGCAGGCGGAAGGCAACAAGATTCTGGGACGCGAGAGCAATCCCATTCCGATCGATGGCCTGTGTGTGCGTGTCGGCGCCATGCGTTGCCACAGTCAGGCGTTGACGATCAAGCTCAAGAAGGACGTTCCGATTGCCGACATCGAATCGATCCTCGCGGGCGCGAATGAGTGGGCGCGCGTGGTGCCGAGCCAGCGCGAGGCGAGCCTGTCCGAACTGACGCCGACCAAGGTCAGCGGCACTTTGTCTGTTCCGGTAGGGCGGTTGCGCAAACTGTCGATGGGCGGGGAGTACCTCAGCGCGTTTACCGTGGGCGACCAGTTGCTGTGGGGGGCGGCGGAACCCTTGCGCCGGATGCTGCGGATACTGATCGAGGGTTGAAATTGTCAGCTTTCGCGCCATCGTCGCATCGTCGACTGGTGCGGGACTCGGGTGAAAGGGGGGCTAGGCCCCGCTTTGGCTGGCCCATGGCCGTGGTGCCCCGCAAGGCAAAATTCCACAAAAAAATATATACTTAACGCGTTTTGCGATACGAAACATAAGCTTGCAAGGCTAACCTCATGATGGTATGTTAGTTTCCTTGCCTCGAACTCCTAGGGTGGCAGAGTGGGAAAGATTGTCCTTAAATCCATAGCGTTGGCGGCGGCTTTTTGGCTGTTGCCGACCGCTGTTTTCGCTGCCGGACTGGGCAAATTGACTGTGCTGTCAGCTTTGGGCCAGCCACTTCGAGCCGAGATCGAGGTGGTCTCGTTGCAGGCCAATGAGGCTGACTCCCTGACGGCGAGACTGGCATCTCCGGATACCTTCCGGCAGGCCAATATCGAGCTCAATGGTGCACTGCTTCAGGTCAAGTTTTCGGTGGAGTCCAGAGCGGGTCAACCGGTTGTGACGCTGACTTCCGTCCAGCCGATGAATGAACCGTTCTTCGACATGCTCATTGAATTGGGCTGGGCCAGTGGCCGTCTGGTTCGCGAGTACACCTTCCTGCTGGATCCCCCCGAGTACAACCGCGGCAATGCCGTTGCTGCGCCGGTTCAGCCTAGCGTTCCTGCGTCTATTCAGCAGCCGGCTGCGCCGCGCGCAGCCGAAGCACCGCGCGTTGTTGAAAGGGCTCCCGAGCCACGTGCACGCGCCGAGGAAAAGCCTGCTGTGGATCCGGCCGCGGCGAAGGCGACACCGGCTGCAACGTATACGGTTCGCGGGGGCGATACGCTGGGTTCCATCGCCGAAAAGAACAAGGCGGAAGGCGTCACGATGCAGCAGATGCTCGCAGCGCTGTATCGCGGCAATTCCGATGCGTTTGATGGCGGAAACATGAATCGCCTGCGTTCCGGGCGGATTCTGAATCTGCCAGATCGCGAGACGGCGCTGGCTGTGACGCCAGCGGATGCAGGTCGCCTGGTGTCTGCACAGAGTTCCGAATACAGCAAATACCGACGCCAGTTGGGTGCAGTCGTCGCGGACGCGCCAGCCAGACCCGATACCGGGCGGCAGGCCAGTGGCAAGATTGGCGCGGCGACGGATGAAAAGGCGCCGGCTCCTGCAGAGCCAGCCAAGGATCAGCTGAAGCTGTCCAAGGTGGATGAATCCAAGGCCGGAGCCAAGGCGGGCGCGTCGGCTGCCAGAGATGATCTTGCCGCCAAGGATAGGGCGCTGAAGGAGGCAAACGAGCGCATCGCCTTGCTGGAAAAGAATATGGCGGATATGAAAAAACTGGCGCAGTTGAGTAGCCAGACGGGCGCTCAGTTGCAGCAGGGTGCCAAGCAAGCGGAACCCGCGGCCAAGCCGGATGCCGCCAAGGCACCTGCACCCGCACCCGCACCAGAAGCTCCCAAAGCCGCGGCGCCGGCGGAAAAGGCCGCTCCTGCAGTCGTCGCGCAACCGGCCGCTGCGATGCCTGCCGGCGACGCAGCGAAAGCTGCACCTGCACCTGCCGCCGCAACGCCACCGGCCGCGGTACCCAAGGCTGCTCTCGCCAAACCGGCTGTAGCGCCTCCGGCAGTTGAACCCGCGTCATTCATGGATGAGTTGCTGGACAACCCCGCCGCGATAGGTGGAGCGGGTGGAGTGGTCATTCTGCTGGCTGGTTATGCAGCCTACGCAGTTCGGAAGAAACGCAAGGCCAAAACGGGTATGGCTGATATCGGTGCTGTTTCTGCCGAAGCGAATTCTGTTTTTGGTGCCTCGGGTGGCGCCAATATTGATACTAGTTCCTCGCAGTTTCAGAGCGACTTTGCACCGGCCGAGGGTGAAAAGGCCGATGCCGAAGAGATCGACCCGATCGCCGAGGCAGACGTCTACATGGCCTACGGCAGGGACATTCAGGCCGAGGAAATCCTCAAGGAGGCGCTCGGCAAGAATCCGGAGCGGCAGCCCGTTCGGCTGAAGTTGATGGAAATTTATGCCAACAGGAAGGACGTGACTTCTTTCGTTGCTTTGGCCAATGAGATGCATGCGGCAACCGGTGGTCAAGGGGCGGAATGGACCAAGGCGGCCGAATTGGGGCTGGCACTCGATCCGACCAATACGCTGTTTGGCATTGAGGCATCGGTATCGAAGGTGCCCGAATCGGTAATGGATACTCAGGTCCCCGTCAATCCTGAGGCTACACTGGTCATGTCTGCGGCTGATTTTGCCGGGGCACAGACTGCGCCGACCGGACTGCCCACGGACGAGCCGGCACCCGCACTCGATTTTGACCTCGATCTTGGCGCAGAGCCTGCCGTCGCACCGACTGCCGATGAACGCACGCCGATTGACGCGATTGCAGAGGCTCCGGTAGCGGAGGCGGCGCCGGAAGTTCCGGCTACGCTGGACTTCGATCTTGATCTCGGTGAGCCTGCTGAGGCTCCGGTCGCTGCCCCGGCGGGCGACATGCCAGTTGATCAACGAGCAAGTCCCGCTCCGGTTGCGGATGAAGGTTTCTCCATCGATTTCGAATTGCCATCATCGTCGGCTGAGGTTGTCGCGGCAGAACCCGCGCCAAGTTCGGATCTGCCTGTCATTGATGCTGGTGCCCCGACACTCGATTTCGATCTTGGCAGTTTTGCTGAGACGCCCGCGGCAGTTGAAGCTCCTGCGCTGGATCTGTCCTCCATTACCCTGGACTTGGGAACGACGGAGAGCGTTCCGCCGGAGCAGGATGCGCATTGGCAGGAGGTTGCAACGAAACTGGACCTGGCCAAGGCATATCA
>CANIIN010000152.1 GCA_947467405.1 Betaproteobacteria bacterium
CGGCAGCGTCAGCAAAACCTTCGTGAAGAACATCCCGGTCGACCTGCTCACCGAGCTGACGCCGGTGGTGCAGATTGCGCGCGGTTCGATGTACCTGATCGTGAGCGATGCCGTGCCGGCCAAGACCGCGCAGGAGTTCGTCGAGTTCATCAAGAAGAATCCCGGCAAGTACAACTACGGCTCCATCGCTTCGACGCAGATGATGCCGATGGAAGTGCTGAAGGACAAAGCTGGTCTGCAGATGGTTCACATTCCCTACAAGAGCCTGGCCGGCGTGCAGCAGGCCATCGCCAGCGGCGATGTGGTGGCCTACGTATCCAACCAGGTCGGTCTGGAGTCGCTGTTTCAGAGCGGCAAGCTGCGCTTTGTGGCATCCCTCTCGGAGGAGCGCAACCCCTGCACGCCGAACGTGCCCGCCGCACCCGAGGTTGGGTTGAAGGGCGTCTCCGCGCCGTTCTCGCAGGGTTACTGGGCGCCGGCCAAAACGCCGGTGGAAGTGATCAACAGGCTCAATGAGGCCTACAACGCTTCGCTCAAGACCCAGGCGACGCAGGACTACGTCAAGAACAATTGCGCCACCCCCGGCGGCGGCGCACCGAAGGTGCAGGGTGACTGGGTGCGCAACGAGCACAACTACTGGACCGAGGCAGCACGTATTTCAAAGTTCACGCCGGACTGAGTTATCGAGAATGACGCATTGATCCGGAATGGAGATATCCGGTCTGTATCCGTCCTTTGAGCTTCGACCCCCCTTTGCATTTTTGTGAAGTACTCGCTGTGGCGACAGCCTGCATCAAGACAGGCATCACACAGCGATTGATTGCCACCACTGAGGAGACCTTCATGCAGCGCAACACACGCGTCATCCTGGCCGCGCTATCTGCCGCCAGCCTGTTGTCCGCAACTATTCCGTCCACATCTTTTGCGCAGGCCCTGCCGGCGCGCATCAAGATCGGCTCGTCGCAACCGTTGTCCGGTTCCGGCGCCGGCAGTGGTCAAGCCGCCAAGATGGTGCAGGAAATGGCCATCAAGGAAGTCAACGCCAATGGCGGCATGGGTGGAAGGCAGGTGGACATCGTCTTCGGTGACGACGGTGCCGACCCGACACGCGCCGTGACCGAAGCCAAGCGCCTGATCGACCAGGAGAAGGTTCACGTCCTGATTGGACCGGGCATCGCCGCCGTGGCGCTGGCCACTGCGCCCCTGGTCACGCCGGCCAAGATGCTGTCCTTCCCGATGTCCGGTACGCCAGCCATCAATCCGACCACATTCCCCTATGGCTTCGCCAGCTTCTATCCGGCGGACGCCTTCCTCGAAGCGATGGTCGATTACGCCGTCGACAAACTGGGTGCGAAATCCATTGCGGTGATGGCCGACACCGGCGGGCAGGGCAAGGCGGCGGCCGAGCAGGCCAAGACCTATGTGCCCAAGCGCGGCGCCAAGCTGACCGGCATCGAGTACGCGGACTTCGAGTCCACCGACTACACGCCGCAGGTGCTGAACCTGAAGCGCGGCAATCCGGACGTGGTGCTGCAGGTGACCTCGCTGCAGGTCGGCGGCGGTTATTTCTACAAGGCGACGGAAGAGCAGAACTGGCAGATCAAGATCGTCAGCCAGATTTCCTCGCTGTTTACAGCCGACATCCTGAAAATCGCCGGGTCGAATTCGTACACGACGCGGCGCATGCATGGCCTGACGACCAAGGCCACCACCATGTGCCCGGGTGAAGACGCCTCCAAGATGCCCTTTGCGCAGCTGCGTGACAAGATCAGGGCCGCCTATCCGAACGACTTCCAGAAAATCCCGATGGCGCTGGCGCCCTACTACTACGACGTGATTTTCGCCACCAAGGCGGCTGTCGATGCCACCAAGTCGGTGGAAGGTCCGAAGCTGGCGGCGTGGCTGGAACAGAACGGCGGAACGGTGAAGGCGGTCATGGGCAAACTCACCATGAGCAAGACCGACCACTTCATGTATCACTCCGACGTGTTCGCCTTCACCGTGCGACCTGATCAGGTCAACGCACAGGGTGTGGCTACGCGCGAGGGCTGCTGATTTTGGCACTGGTGCATTTGTCGTAGCATCTCGAAACGCCGAGTCCATTGCCAGCCTGGCGATGGATTCGGCGTTTCTCTCTAACTGATTCCCGGAGTTCGCATGCTGAATCTCGATCCCTCATCGTTGCGCGCGTTTCCCGCCGAACTGCGCCAGCGCTATCTGAAGGAGGGCTGGTGGGATGACAGCGCGCTCGGCCATTCGCTGATCGAATGGCTGGGCCGTCACCCGCAGATGCCGTACTGCATCTGGTCGCCGACGCGTCCGCAGGTGTCGACCTATGGGGCGGTGCGCGACCAGGCATTGCGTCTGGCCGAGGGGCTGCGCCGGCGCGGCATTCGTGCCGGCGATACGGTGTGCATCTACGTCAATAATTCCATCGAGGGCGCGCTGGGCTTTCATGCGGTGCCGGCGCTCGGCGCGATTCTCGTGCCGGTGGCGCCTTTCTACGGCACCAAGGAACTTCGTTACATCCTGTCTAAATCGAAGGCTCGAATCCTCATCACGGCGGAATCGCCCGCTGGCAACCGTCTCGAGCATATCGCCGAGATGCGCGCGCAGATGCCCGATCTCGAAGACGTGTACGTCATCGGCGACAAGGTGCCGGCCGGCATGCGCAACTACAACGAGCTGGTCGCGGATGCGCCGATCGCTTCATTGCCCAAGGTTGATCCGGACAGCATCGCGGCGATCGCCTTCACGTCCGGCACCACGGCCGATCCCAAGGGCGTGATCCACACGCACCGCTCGCTGGTGTGTGAAACGCGATTGCACATGGATGCCACCCCGCGGCAGAAGCGGCCGTTGCTGGTAGGCGGCCCGCTCAGTCACGTGACCGGCATGCTGGTCGGCGTGTTCCTGCAGCCTTATCGTGGCCGTCCCGTGCACATCATGGATGGCTGGGACATGCCCACGGTGTTGCGCGCCATGCGCGAGCACGACCTGTGCGCCGGCGCCGGGGCGACGGTCTTCATGAATTCGATTTTCAACCACCCCGACACGCGTCCGGACGATATTGCCCGACTCGAAGATGTGGGGATGGGCGGCAGCACGATCCCCATTCCGTTCGTCGAGTTCTGCGAATCGAAGGGCATTCGCATCATGCGCGTGTACGGCAGCACTGAACACCCGAGCGTCTGCGGCGGCATGCCGGACGATCCGATCCTGAAACGTCAACGCACCGAAGGCCGCGCCTTGCCGGGCGTCGAGATGCGCATCGTCGATGACGACGGCAACGACTTGCCAGCCAATACGCAGGGTGAACTGATCACGCGCGGACCCGATCTGTTCGCGGGCTACATGGATACCGACCAGAATGCCGAACTGTTCAACAAGGACGGCTGGTTCCACACCGGCGACATCGGCGTTATCGACGAGGAAGGCTTCTTCACCGTTGTCGATCGCAAGAAGGACATCATCATCCGGAACGGCGTGAAGGTGAGCGCGCTGGAAGTGGAGAACTGCCTGCTGAAGATGCCGTCGCTGATGGAAGTGGCGGTGGTGGCGGCGCCGGACGGGCGCACCGGCGAGCATGGCCACGCCTTCGTGCGCGTGAAGCCTGGCCAGCCCGTTCCCAGCCTGGACGATGTGAAGAAGCATCTGCAACAAGTCGATCTGGCGCGGCCGAAATGGCCGGAAGTCATCGAGGTGGTGCAGGATTTTCCGCGCACGCCCTCCGGCAAGGTGCGCAAGGTCGACCTGCGCAATCAGGTGAGGGCCGCAGCCAAATCGTGATGCCAGAATCCTGAAACCGGCGCGCTGAAGCGCCCGGCGCGTGCTCTTGATACATTCAACCCGTTTCATTCAACCCGTTTCATTCAAAAAGCGAGGACTACCATGGCCAAATGGCTCAAGACGACCGATCACATCAAGTTCAGCGTGGCCAACCGTATTGCACGCATCACGCTGAATCGTCCCGAGAAGCGCAACGCCATGAGCACTGCGCTGCTCCAGGAGGTCTCCAACGCACTCATGGAGGCCGATGACCTGAACGACGTCAGCGTGGTGGTGATCGACGGCGAGGGCAAGGACTTCTGCTCCGGCTACGACCTGGCAGCCGGCTACGCTGGCGTGACCAATCCGGAAGAGGCCGCCCGTATCGCCGCGGAAACCGCCAACTATCGCCAGAAGGGCAGCTTCGACAATGACTGCTGGTCCATGGAGCGTTCGCAGGACATGATGGGCGTTATCGGCAAGATGCACAAATTCGTCATCGCCAAGGTGCACGGCTACTGCCTGGCCGGCGGCACCGACCTCGTCCTGTCATGCGACATGATCATCGCCGCCGAGAATGCCAAGATCGGCTTTCCGGCGACGCGCGCCAACGGCACGCCGCCCTCCAACTGGTGGATCTATCACATGGGTCCGCAGTGGGCCAAGCGCATGCTGGCCACGGGCGACATGCTGTGGGGCCGCGATGCCGCCAAACTCGGCCTGGTGCTGGATGCCGTACCAGCCGAGCAACTGGAAGAGGCCGTGATGTCGCTGGCCAAGCGCATGTCGTACGTCGATGCCGAAATGCTCTCCACCCACAAGCGCATCGTCAACCTGGCCATGGAAGTCATGGGTGCCAACACCATGCAGCGCCTCTCGGTGGAAATGGATGCACGCTCGCATCTGGTCGCCGGACCCATGCGCACCGCCTTCAAGAAGGACATGGCCGAGGGCGGTCTCAAGCTGGCGCTGAAGAATCGCGACCGGCCGTTCGGCGACGGCATGGTGCGCCTGGGCGAGCCGCAGCAGACCTTCGACTAAAGCGCCTGACGAGCCGGTCGTATCAGCCCGATGCCTGAAGATGCCCGTCTGGCGGGCATCTTCAGGCAGTCTTCCTCGAACGATCGAGCCCGTATGTCCGCGCTGCGCTGGCCGTTTGGTGTCGTTCTCGCCCCGACAATTGGAGTCAGTGGACTCCAGTTTTCGATTGCCTATCATTGCCGTTCATTGGATTAAAACGACATGAATTCACGCAAGCGCGCCGTGCATTGTGCGATGACCCTCGCCATGGCGTTCAACGCCGGCCTGAGCTTCGGCGCTGACTTCCCGGTCAAGCCGACGCGCATCGTCATACCCTTCGCCGCTGGCGGCAGTACCGACATCGTCGGTCGCGCCCTGGCTGACAAATTGGGGCCGCGCATGGGTCAGCCGGTGATTGTCGAGAACCGGCCGGGCGCCGGCTCGCTGATCGGCACCGATGTCGTGGCCAAGGCGGCGCCGGATGGTTACACGCTGCTCATGTCCGGGGGGCCGCTGGCGACCTTCAAGTTGCTGTTCAAGAGCGTGCCCTTCGACGTCAAGCGCGACCTCGCCCCGGTGACGCAGATCACGCGCACCTCCTACATCGTCATGATCAACGGCGGTTTGCCGGCAAAGACGCTGGCCGAGTTCATTACTTACGCGAAGGCCAATCCGGGCAAGCTCAACTTCGGGTCCATCGGCCCGGGTGGCGTTTACCTGGCGCATGAACTGTTCAAGAAAATGACCGACATCAACATGGTCGCCATTCCCTACAAGGGCGCCATGCCGGTCAATGCGCTGCCGTCGAACGAGATCCAGTTCTACATGGACGGTTCCCTGGCGCAGAAACCGAACATCGATGCCGGCAAGGTGCGCGCACTGGCGGTCGTCGCCCCGCGCCGCCTGGCGGCTTTGCCGGATGTGCCGACCATCGCCGAGGCCGGACTGGCGAATTTCTCGCCGTCCAACTGGCAGGGTTTCATGATCACGGCCGGTTCGCCCAAGGAGGTCATTGCACGGTGGGCGGCGGAGATCCAAGCCGTAGCGGCCATGCCCGATTTCCGCCAGCGCGTGACGGCGCTGGGTACCGAGGTGGTGACCAATAGCCCGGAAGAACTGGGCCGCATGATCGATGCCGAGATGGTGCAATGGGCGGAGGTCGTGCGCTTCGCCAATGTGCAGCCGGAGTAGAAGCCGGCCCGCGGGATGATCCTTCAGCAGTGAGTCGGTCAGACACAGCGCCTGATCGGCAACGAAGACGAGAACATCATGGACATGCATTTTTCGGAACAAGAAAACGCCTTTCGCCACGAAGTGCGCGAGTTTCTGCGCACCCATGCGCCGGAGTCCCTGCAGCGGAATTTCCGCGCCGGGCGCCGGCAGACCAAGCAGGAGATGGTCGATTGGCAGCGCGTTCTCAACAAGCGCGGCTGGGCCACGCCGCACTGGCCCAAGGAATGGGGCGGCGCGGCACTGTCGCCGGTCAAGCGCTTCATCCTCGGCGAGGAGATGGCGCTGGCGGGTGTGCCGGACGTCATCGGCTTCAATTCGCGCATGATCGGCCCGGCGCTGCTCGCGTTCGGCACCGAGGCGCAGAAGGCGCACTTCCTGCCGAAAATCGCCAACCTCGACATCTGGTTCTGCCAGGGATTTTCCGAGCCGGGCTCGGGTTCGGATCTCGCCTCGTTGCGCAGCGCCGCCGTTCGCGACGGCGATCATTACGTCATCAACGGTCACAAGATCTGGACCTCGCATGCACATCGCGCCGACTGGATGTTCGGGCTGTTCCGCACCGATCCGGCGGCGCGCAAGCAGAGGGGCATCAGCTTCATCCTGCTGGACATGAAGTCGCC
>CANIIN010000153.1 GCA_947467405.1 Betaproteobacteria bacterium
CGGGCCGGATTCGGCTGGCGCCAATCCGGGGCCGGCTGCCTACCGGCGCGGCGGGCCGCTGACGGTAACCGACGCCAATGTGATGCTGGGCCGCATCCAGCCGCCTTGTTTTCCGCCCCTCTTCGGGCCGGACGGCAATCTGCCGCTGGATGGCGAGCGCGTGCGGCAGGCCTTTGTGCAACTGGCCGGCGAGATCAATGATGGGCGTTCGCCGGAACAGGTGGCGGAAGGTTTCATCGAGATCGCCGTGGGCAACATGGTGCGCGCCATCAAGCACATCTCGGTGCAGCGCGGCTACGACGTCACCGACTACGCGCTGTGCTGCTTCGGCGGCGCCGGCGGCCAGCACGCCTGCCAGGTCGCCGATGAACTGGGCATGACGCGCGTGTTCATCCATGCCCTGGCTGGCGTGCTGTCGGCCTATGGCATGGGGCTGGCCGATCAGGTGGCGATGCGCCAGCGATCGCTGGAGTTGCTACTCGGCGAGGCGAACATGATGGTTCTTGAGGCGGCAGCGCGCGAGATCGATGCCGAGGCGCGCCAGGCATTGCGTGAGCAGGGCGTCGACGCGGCGCGCATCACCTCACGCATCCAGGTTCATCTCAAGTACGACGGCACCGATAGCGCGCTGCCGGTGGCGATGGGGACATTGCACGACATGACGGCGCGCTTCGATGCGCTGTATCGACAGCAATTCGGTTTCCTGATGCCGGGCCGTGCGCTGATCGTCGAGGCGCTGTCGGTGGAGGCCAGCGCAGCCAGTCACGCCGAAGGGCAAAGCGTGTCATCCGTCGGTGGTGCGATCGGCGTGCCGGCGACCCCGGAGAGCGTGCGCCTGTTCTGCGCCGGCCAGTGGCGTGACGCGCCGCTGTACCGCCGCGAGCAACTGGCGCCGGGGTTCTCGATGATGGGGCCGGGCGTCATCGTCGATGCCCATGCCACGACGGTGGTGGAACCCGGGTGGAAGGCGACCATCACGGCGTTGAACCACCTGGTGCTGGAGCGCGTTGTTGCTCGCCAAGCGATGACGGCCCTGGGCACGGCCATCGGATTAAAAGTGGATCCGGTGCGGCTGGAAATCTTCAACAACCTGTTCATGTCCATGGCCGAGCAGATGGGCCTGCGGCTGCAGAACTCCGCGCACTCGGTGAACATCAAGGAGCGGCTGGATTTCTCCTGTGCGCTGTTCGACGCGGCCGGCAACCTGATTGCCAATGCGCCGCACATCCCGGTGCACCTGGGGTCGATGGGCGAATCGGTGCGCGCGGTGATCGAGCAGAACATCGGGCGCATCAAGCGCGGCAATGTCTACATGCTGAATGCGCCCTACAACGGCGGCACGCATCTGCCGGACATCACGGTGATCACGCCGGTGTTTGGCGAGCAGGAGAGCGACGGCATCCTGTTTTTTGTGGCGTCGCGCGGCCATCACGCCGACGTGGGCGGCATCACGCCGGGGTCGGTACCGCCGTTCTCGACCTGCGTGGACGAGGAGGGCATCCTCATCGACAACTTTCTGTTGGTGGAGGGCGGGCGCTTCCGCGAAGCGGAGACGGTCGCGCTGCTGTCTTCCACGACGCATCCGGCGCGCAACATCGCGCAGAACCTCGCCGACCTGCGCGCGCAGATCGCCGCCAACGAGAAGGGCGCGCAGGAGTTGCGGCGCATGGTGGCGCAGTTCGGGCTCGATGTGGTGCAGGCCTATATGGGGCATGTGCAGGACAACGCCGAGGAGGCGGTGCGCCGCGCCATCGGCCGGTTGAAGGACGGGCAGTTCGACATGTCGCTGGATAACGGTGCGGTGATTCGCGTGAAGATCACTATTAACGCCGACCGGCGCGGCGCGACCATCGACTTCACCGGCAGCAGCGCGCAGCGGCCCGACAATTTCAATGCACCGGCCTCGGTGGCCATGGCGGCGGTGCTGTATGTGTTTCGAACCCTGGTGAATGACGACATTCCGTTGAACGCCGGCTGCCTGCGTCCGCTGCGCGTGGTGTTGCCGGAGGGCAGCATGCTGCGCCCGCATTACCCGGCGGCGGTGGTGGCGGGCAATGTCGAGACCTCGCAATGCATCACCGACGCGCTGTACGGCGCGCTGGGCGTGCTGGCCGGTTCGCAGGGCACCATGAACAACTTCACCTTCGGCAATGCGCGTCACCAGTACTACGAAACCATCGCCGGCGGCGCCGGCGCAGGACCCGGCTTCGCCGGCGCCGACGCGGTGCAGACGCACATGACCAACTCGCGCATGACCGACCCGGAGGTGCTGGAGTGGCGCTATCCGGTGCGACTGGAGAGCTTTGCCATCCGGCGCGGTTCGGGCGGCAGCGGACGCTGGGCGGGCGGCGACGGCGTGGTACGGCGGCTGCGTTTTCTGGAACCGATGACCGCGGCCATCCTGTCGGGGCATCGCAGCGTGGCGCCAGTGGGCATGGCGGGCGGCGGGGATGGGTTGACCGGCCATAACAGCGTGATTCGCGCCGGTCAGGATGCGGCGGCGCAAGCCCTGGGTGCGGGCGCCGAGGTGGCCATGCAGTGCGGCGATGTGTTCGTCATCGAGACACCGGGCGGTGGCGGATTCGGCGAACCCGCTGCGTGATTCAGCACAGCAGACGCTGCCAGTTCAGCGCACGTGCCAGTGCAGGCCGAAGCCGTGTCGCGGCGGGTAGTTCAACTGCCAGCCCCAGTAGCCTGGCCACATCGGGCGGCTATAGAAAAACGGCGAATAGAACGGATCGGAATAAAACGGATCCTGGCGCCGCGCGCGCAGTTCGCGCTGGCGTTCGCGGGCCTCACGCGCGGCCTGCGCATCGGCTTCGGCGATCTCGCGCTGCACCTGGGCGTTGATGGCCTCGGTTTGCGTCGCAGGCGACGGCGTGGATGGCTCCAGTCGTGCCAGTTGCGCCGCGCTCATGCGTTCGATGCGCGGATGGCCGCGCGCGTCGCGCTCGGGCGGCGTGCTGGTGCAGCCCGTGGTCAGCAGTGCGGTCAGCAGTGCGGTCAGCAGCGCAGCCATTGTCGTGAAAATTGTCACGACAACCGATCTCGGCGGACAGGCTAGAATCGACATGTCGCCAGCATACGCCGGCGGCATTTTTCGGTCAGCCCCGGGGCAACGCCGCCGAGTTGACGCAGCACACACTCGCCGGAAGGGCGGGCGTGCAGGTGAAGCAGAGGCATTCCATATCGAATGGCCTTGGTATCGACACAACAAAAGGAGAGGCAGATGAGCAATTCACTATTCGGACTCGAGGGCAAGAATGCGCTGGTCATCGGTGGCGGGCAGGGGATGGGCGAGAGCACGGTCATGCAACTGGCCAATGCCGGCGCCAACGTCACGGTGCTGGATCTCGAACTGCCGCGCGCCGAAGCCGTCGCCGCCAGGGTCAAGGCGCTGGGACGCAAGAGCTGGGCTGTTTCCGCCAACGTGCTGGATGATGCCGCGCTGAAGGCCGTCATTGCCAAGGTGGACGCCGACATGGGTGGCATCGACGCCATGGCCAGCATCATCGGCATGGCCGGCTGGAGCAGGCTGGTCGACATGACCGAAGAGTTCTGGGACATGGATCAGAACCGCAACGTGCGCTATTTCTTCATCGCCGCCCGCGAAGTCGCCAAGACCATGCTCAAGCGCAAGAAGCCTGGCTCCATTGTCTGCATCACCTCCATCGACGGCGTGCGCAGCGCGCCGTACCACGCCTCGTACGGCGCGGCCAAGGCCGGGCTGGTCAGCCTGGTGAAATCCATGTCGATCGAATGGGGCGAAGCCGGCATCCGCGTCAACGCCGTGGCGCCGGGCGCCATCGTCACGCCGCGCATTCCGGTTGGCGATGAAGTTCGCGAACGGGCGATGACCAAGGGCGTGCCCATGCACAGGCGCGGCACGACCGACGATATCGGCAAGGCGGCGCTGTTCTTCCTGTCGGCGCAGTCGAGCTATGTGACGGGGCAGACGCTGGCCGTCGATGGCGGCTATCTGGCCGCGGCGCTGCTGGATTACGAAGCCATCATCAACAGCATGCAGCCCGGCGGCACGCTGGGCGTGAAGTAACCAACGGTTCCAACGGAATCCGGTCAACTGTTGAACGTCCGCCGATGAACTGCGGACTGTGGAATCGGCGCGGCGGCCCGGCAGCATGGGCCGTCGCGTTTGTTTTGGCGCTCCTGTGTCATGGCAGCGCCTGGGCGTGGGGCGAGGAGGGGCATTCCATCGTCGCCGAGATCGCGCAGCGGCGCCTGAACGACAAGGCGGCGGCGAAGGTCGCCGCCCTCCTCGGCAAGGGTGTCAGTCTCGCCTCGGTGTCTACGTGGGCCGACGACGTTCGCGTCAAGCGCAGCGACACCTACAACCGGCATTTCGTCGATATCCCGCTCGCGGTCGATGCGTACGATGCCGCGCGCGATTGCCGGCCGGCGCCGCGCGGCGACTGCGTGGTGGCCGAGGTCGATCGCCTGGTCGCCACCCTGCGCAGTCCGACCGCCACGCCGGCGCAGCAGCGCGAGGCGCTGCAGTTCCTGGTGCACTTTGTTGCCGACCTGCATCAGCCCATGCATACGCTGCAGGAGGACCGCGGCGCCAACGATGTGCCGGTGCGCCTGTACGTCGATCCGCGTCGCCGCGAACGGCGCGTCACCAACCTGCACGCGGCCTGGGATTTCGGACTCATCCACGTGTACTTCTACAGTTGGGGTAGTTATGTCGATTTTCTCGAGACGCGCTGGCTGCCGGGCCGCGACGCCGGGTTGCTGGCGCGCGGCAGCGTCGTCGACTGGGTGAATGAGGCGCATGCCAAGGCTCGCCCGGCCTATGCGGTGCAGCGTGGCGCCGACCTCGACAACGCGTATATTGCAGCTGCGCGCGAGGCGATCGATCATGCGCTGGGTGCGGGCGGATTGCGCCTGGCGCGGTTGCTGAACGAGGTGCTGGGCAATTGAGGCGACAGACGGCGGACGTCATCACAAAGGAGGGCAGGACATGAACAGGATGAGTGCGGGAACGTTGTCACCGATGCGCGGTCTGGTGCGCCTGGCGGCGGGTGTGATGCTGGCATTGTTGGCCGCGACGGCCGGCGCGCAGCAATGGCCGGCGAAATCCGTGCGTCTGGTTGTGCCGTTTCCGGCCGGCGGGGCCACCGATATCCTGGGGCGCATCGTCGCCGCCGAGATGTCGCAGGCCTACGGACAGAGTTTCGTGGCCGACAACCGCGGCGGTGCGGGCGGCAACATCGGCGCAGCCGAGGTCGCCAAGTCGGCGCCCGACGGCTATACCATCCTGATGGGCACGCCCGGCACGCAGTCGATGAACCAGTTCCTGTATTCCAGCATGCCCTACGACACCGAGCACGATTTCGCGCCGGTGAGCTACGTGGCCATGGTGCCGAACGTGCTGGCGGTGAGCCCGTCGCTGGGCGTGAAGAACGTGAAGGAACTGATCGACCTGGCGCGTGCCAAGCCCGGCACGGTCAACGTCGCCTTTCCCGGCAACGGCACGTCGGGTCACATGGCCGCCGAACTGTTCAAGTCCATGGCCAAAGTGGAACTGCAGATGGTGCCGTACAAGGGCAGTGCGCCGCTGATCCAGGACATGTTGGGTGGACGCATCCAGATGGCCATCGACAATCTGCCGCCGTACATGCCGCACATCCAGTCGGGCAAGCTGCTGGCGCTGGCCATCGGCACCAAGGACCCGTTCGCCGGGTTGCCCGGTGTGCCGACCATCGGCGCGACGGTGCAGGGCTTCGAGGCCTCGTCGTGGTTCGTCATCATGGCGCCGGCGAAAACGCCGGAGGCCATCGTCCGCAGCCTCTCGTCCGAGATCGACAAGTCGCTCAAGCGGCCTGCGATGCTGGACAAGCTCAAGACGCTTGGCGCGGTGGCGGTGGGTGGTACGCCCGAACAGCTGGGCGCCTTCCTTGTCGCGGAAACGAAGAAATGGCGCGAGGTCATCAAGGCGTCGGGCGCCAAGCTGGAATAGCGCAAAGATTAAGGATTCACTGAACAAGGGGGCGCATTTTCGAAACTGCGCCCCTTGTATATCCCCCACGTCAGAGGGAAGCTTGTCCGGGTGTTTTCATTTTCAGGACTTAATCAGCGCTTCCTTAAATTGACCGGGGTGTGATTCGGGGGCGGCATGGGCATTCGCAGAGACAGGCGCAGGACATTGGGGCAACTGGCCGCGGGGTTGGGCGCGGTGGCGTTTCCCGCCACCTGGCTGCACGCCGCCACGTCGGATAGCAAGGATGGCAAGTCCGCAGCGGGCAAATCGCCCGCGGCGAAGGCGCCCGCGGCAGCCAAGGCAGCGTCACCGCCGCCGGCCCCGGTGGACACGGGCCCCATTCGCATCGGCGTGCTGTACCCGCTGTCCGGACCGCTGGCCCGGGGCGGCAATGCCATGGCCATCGGCACGCGCATTGCCGCCGAACAGTTCAATCGCGCCGGCGGGATTCTGGGCCGCAAGATCGAACTGGTGCTGCGCGATGACAAGTCCAATGCTGCCGAGGCCGCCGGGGTGTCGCGCGACATGCTGGATTCGGGCATCCGCTTCATCGTCGGCGGTTATCTGACCGCGCCGGCCCTGGCCGTCATCAGCCAGATCAA
>CANIIN010000154.1 GCA_947467405.1 Betaproteobacteria bacterium
CGACCGCCATGGCCGAGAGTCCCAGACCCAGCCCGCCATGGGACTCGGGAATGAGGATGCCGTTCCATCCCATGCCGGCCATTTCGCCAACCAGGGCCTTGTCATAGCCAGGCGCGGTTTCGCGCATCGCGCGCAGGCGCTTGTGGTCCGTCCACTTGCGCGTGAAGTCCAGCGCGCTTTCGCGCAGCATGGTGAGTTCGCTTTGTTGTTCGCTTTGTTGTTCGCTTTGTTGTTCGCTTTGTTGTTCGCTTTGTTGTTCGCTTTGTTGTTCGCTTTGTTGTTCGCTTAATTGTCCGCTTTGTTCGGTGTTTGCCATTTTGTCTTGTCCGTTGATTTTTGCCGTGTCGGTTTGCGTATCCAGGATGACTGATGCGTGCTGATCAGCTCGGCAGGTTCAATACGCCCTTGGCGAGGATGTTCCGCTGCACCTGATTCGATCCGCCGTAGATGGTCCAGGCGCGCGCATCGAGGAACGGATAGAGCAGGTCGAACTCCTTGTCGCCGAACGGGATGCTGCCCATCAGGCCGCCGCATTCTTCCGCCGCCTCCATGGTCAGTTCGCCGACGCGCTGGCAGGTCTCGGTGGCCCAGATCTTCAGCATCGAGGACTCCAGTCCGATCGTTCCGCCCGTCTTCATCACGCCAACGAGGCGCTGATAGACGGCATTGATATCGAGCACGTCGAAGGTCACCTGCGTCAGGCGATCGACGAACACCGGATCATCCAGCTTGCCGGTCAGCTTGGCCATCTGCTGCAGGCGATACAGGAACATCAGCGACTGGCGCGGCGAACCGCTCCACACGCGTTCGAAGCCCAGCAGCGCCTTGGCGACGTTCCAGCCGTCGTTCAGCTTGCCCACCAGGTTGGTGGCCGGCGTGCGCGCGTTGTCAAAGAACACCGAGCACTGCTCGTCCACGCCGCCCATGTTCTTGAATGGCTTGACGACGATGCCGGGCTGGTTCATGTCCAGCAGCAGGAAGCTGATGCCGGCCTGCTTCTTCACCGTCTTGTCGGTGCGCACCAGCGCGAAGATGTGATTGGCGTCGTAGGCGGCGCTGGTCCAGATCTTCTGGCCGTTGACCACGAACTCGTCGCCCTCGAGGCGCGCCTCGGTGCGCAGGCTGGCGAGATCCGATCCGGCATTGGGCTCGGAGTAACCCTGGCACCACAGGTGCTCCGCCGAGTGGATCTTCGGCAGGTAGTGCTGGCGCTGCTCCTCGGTACCCTTGGCGATCAACACCGGGCCGAGATTCATGATGCCCTGGTCCATGACGCGCGGACAGCCCTCGCGCTCCATTTCCTCCACATAGATGATGTACTTCGACGCATCGAGACCCATGCCGCCATACACCACCGGCCAGGTCGGCGTCAGCCAGCCCGCCTCGGACATGTTCGTGTACCACTCCTTCACGTCCGTCCAGCGCGGCCGGCGCGGCAGGTGCTTCAGGCGCGCCGGGCAGCGTGTCTCGAAGAATTCCCTGGCAATGGCCTGGAACTCAGCATCGCTGAGCGCATTCCAGTCGGTCTTGTTCATTTTCATTTCTCCATCGTTGATTCAGCGGCGCGCAGACTGCCGCGCCATTCGTTGTCTGCATGCATTGTTCGTCAATCCGTCATGCGGAATCGCGCCAGCGCGGTCTCGCCTTCCCAGCCGACCTGCAGCGTGACTTGCGCATCGCCGCGCAGCGTCTCGTTGGCATCGACCATATTGGTGATCAGTCGCGGCCCTTCGTCGAGTTCCACGATGGCCACGTTGTACGGCAGCCGGCTCTTGAAGGCATCGTGGTAGGAGGTGTGATACACGACCCAGCTGATCAGGCATCCCTTGCCACTGGCCTGCGTCCACTGCCACTCGGTGCCGAGGCAGTTCGGGCATTCGCGCCGCGCCGGCAGCCAGGCATTGCCGCAGCGGCATTTCTGGAACATCAGGCGGTTTTCCTTCAGCCCATCCCAGTAAGGCCGGGTCAGTTCGTTGACGTCGGGAGTCGGGAAAGCGGGTGCGACAGGCGTGGGTACGGGTGAGTGTGCCATTCAAGCCCCCAGGATGAGTGCGTTGTGGGTGTGCATGGTGCCGCCCTGCCCGCTCACCAGCGACACCTTGGCGCCGGGCACCTGCAGGCGCGCCGTGCCGCGCATCTGGCGCACGCCTTCCATGACCAGTTGCATGCCGGGCATGCCGGTCTCGGACAGCAGGCCGCCGCTGGTGTTCACCGGCAACTCGCCGCCGTGCTCGATGCGCCCGCCGGACACGAACTCGCCGCCCTTGCCCTTGGCACAGAAGCCGTAGTCCTCCAGTGTCTGGATCACGGTAATGGTGAAGCAGTCGTAGATCTGCGCGACATCCACCTCCTTGGGCGTGACGCCGGCCATGGCAAACGCCGTGGCACCGGCCTTGACCGCCTCGGTCGTGGTGAGCGTCTTCCGCACCGGCACTTCCCAGGATGTCTGCCCGGCGCCAAATCCCAGCACCGGCACCGGCATGGCCACGCCGAGGCTCTTGGCGCGCTTGGCGCTCATCACCACCACGGCGGCGGCGCCATCCGACACCAGCGCGCAGTCGTCGCGACGCAGCGGATCGACCACCCACGGCGACTGCAGGTACTGCTCCATGGTGAGCGCGGAGCGCACCTGCGCGTCGGGATTCTGCGCGCCGTGCTTGCGGCTGGCGATGGCCACCGCGCCAAAGTGTTCCGGACGCGTGCCGTATTCGATGACGTGCCGGCGGTGGATCATGCCGTAACCCGCGGCGGTGGCGAACCAGCCGTAGGCGGCATCGTCACCGCGCGGCCGCGCATACACGTTGCGACTGCCTGAGCGCGGATTGTCGGCGTAGCACACCAGCGCCACATCGCACTGCCCGGCATCGATGGCCATGATGGCGTACGAGATCAACTGGATGTTGGCCGCACCACCCTGGTCCCACGCGCCCCCGACACGCGGCTGGATGCCGAGGGCCTCGGCCACCTTCTGGCCGTACATGAACTGGTGCGCGGAAGTCGGCACCTTGACCAGCACGCCGTCCACCACGTCCTTGCCGATGCCGGCGTCGGCCAGCGCATGGCGGCAGGCCTCGACGTTGAGCGACACCGTGTCGCGCCCCGGCAGCTTGCCGTAGGCGGTGTGGCCGATGCCGGCGATGACGTAGCGGCCGCGCAGGTTGTCGTGCGCCATGGTCATTTCCCCGTGTATTTGGGTGCGCGCTTCTCGGCGAAGGCGGCCTTGCCTTCCTTGGAATCCGCGGTCTGCTGCAGCATGTAGTTGACGAACTGCTCCATGCGCAGCCCGCCTGCGAGACTCATGTCGCGCCCGCGCAGCGCCAGTTCCTTGGCCGCCTGCAGGGCCAGCGGCCCGTTGCGCGCCAGGCGGCGCGCGTAGTCGAGCGCCGTGTCCATGAGCTGCGCCGCAGGCACCACCTTGTTGATGAGGCCCCAGCGCGCCGCGGTCTCGGCGTCCATGGCGTCGCCGGTCAGCAGCATTTCCATGGCGATGGCGTAAGGCATCTGCTCCAGCACGCGCTGCGTGCCGCCGTTGGCGGCGATGACGCCACGCTTCACCTCGGCGATGCTGAAGGTGGAGTGCGAGGCCGCGACGCGGATGTCGGTGGCGAACAGCAGCGTCATGCCGCCGGCCAGGCACATGCCGTTCACGGCACAGATCACCGGCTTCCAGATCTCCATGCCGCGATTGAGCAGCATACCCTGCTGCGTCTGCCAGAAGGCGCCGTAGTCGATCTCGCGGCCGATCCAGGACTTCAGGTCCGCCCCGGCGGTGAACACCTTGTCGCCCGCGCCGGTGATGATGGCCACGCGCACGTCCTTGTCGTCGCGCACCCGCGTCCAGGCATCCGACAGGCCCTGATAGTGCTCGGCATCCAGCGCATTGCGCTTCTCCGGCCGGTTGATCGTGATGATGGCAATGCCGTCATCCAGCAGTTCGAAATCGATCGACATGGTTGCTCCCTTGCTTGTTCCGCGTAATTTGTTTAGATGGCGCCGGCACCGGCCAGCGCATCGATGCGCGCCGCATCCAGCCCCAGTTTGTCGGCCAGCACGCTGCGCGTATCCACGCCCAGCTTCGGGCTGGGACGATACTCGGGCTGCTCGGTTCCCTCGAAATGCAGCGGACTGGCGGAGGCGACCATGCGACCGTACTCCGGATGGTCGATCCACTGCAGCATGCCGCGTGCATGCAGGTGCGGATCGTTGACCACTTCCTCCATGGTCCGAACCGGGGCACAGGGCACGCGCGCCGCGATCAGCGCGTCAAATATTTCTGACTTGCTGCGATCGCGGGTAATGGCGGCGATAGCATCGTCTACGGCATCCATGTTGGTGCAGCGCTCGCGCACCGTCGTAAAGCGCGCGTCCTCGGCGAGCTCGGGATGGCCCAGCGCCTTCACCAGCGCCAGCCAGTGCTGCTCGTTGTTGGTGATGATGGCGATGAAGCCGTCCGACGCGGGATAGACGTTGTAGGGGCTCAGCGACAGGCCGCCGTGACGGTTGCCGGTGCGATTGGGCGCATCGCCCCCCGAACCGAAGAACAAGCCGAGATTGGAGGCGAGGAATGCGTACACCGACTCCATCATCGCCACCTCGACCACGCGGCCGCGGCCGGTGCGTTCGCGTTCGAACAGCGCCGTCATGACCGCTCCGTACAGATGCACGCCGGCCGAGAAATCGCACATCGCCGGTCCTGCCTTCAGCGGCGGCTGATCCGGCCAGCCGGTGGTGTCCATGACTCCCGACATGGCCTGCACCGTGAGGTCCATGGCCGGATAGTCGCGATAGGGGCCGGTCTTGCCGTAACCGGAGCTGGACGCATAGATCAGCTTGGGGTTGATGGCGTGCAAGGCGGTCGCGCCAATACCGAGCTTGTCCATGACGCCCGGCGCGAAATTCTCCACCAGGATATCAGCCTGCTTGACCAGGTCGCGGAGCAGGCCCAGGCCGCCTTCCGATTTGAGGTTCAGCGTGATGGACTTCTTGTTGGCGTTCAGCATGGCGAACGGCAGCGCTGCGCCGCCGGCGCCCTGGCGCTTGCGCAAGTGCTCGCCGCCGGGCGGTTCGATCTTGATGACCTCGGCGCCGGCCCTGGCCATCATGAATGTCGCGTACGGCCCGTTGTAGATCTGCGTGAGATCGAGCACGGTGATGCCGGCCAGGGGTTGATTCATGAGTCAGTTCTCCACTTCATTTATTCGATTCACTACATTCAAATCAATGCAGCACCGGCGTGACAGCCGGTGCTGCTCATGCTGCCCGCACCTGCGCCGACATGGCGACATGGCGGCATCGGCAGAAGCGACACTTGTTCTCAAGCCACCAACAACCCTGTCAGCTGGATGTCATCGATGGCAGTGCTAAAATGAACTTAACACGGTATGTCCCGCGCGACGCGAGCAAACCGCACAGGTCGGGTCTCATTGAACCCTGTCCAATACGACATGATGTCGCGCATCCACGGAAAGATAGCAAATGATTCGCGCAGTCAGCCGGGCACTGGCCATCTTCGACGCCTTCGACAAGGATCATCTCAGCCTCACGCTGCACGAGATCGGCGAGCGCATTGGCATGCCCAAGGCCACGACCTTCCGGCTGGTCAACACGCTGGAGCGTGCCGGCTTCCTGGTGCGGCGCGACAATCTCGAATACTGCCTGTCGCTGAAACTGGTTCGCCTGGCGGGCATGGTGCACAGCACGCTCAGCATCCGCGACATCGCCCGTCCGGTCATGGTGGAAGTCAATCGCCGCACTTCCGAAACCATCGCCCTCAACACGCTCGCCGGCGTCGAGCGCGTCTGCATCGACGCCATCGACACACCCTCGCCGCTCATGACCATCGCGCATCCCGGCGACCACGTGCCGCTGCTGTTCGGCGCCGCAGGTCGCATCCTGATGGCGTACATGGACGACAAGGAACTCTCCGCCGTGCTGAAGAATTCGCCCGGCGGCAAGAGCATCGACCGCAAAGCGCTGGAGCGCGAACTGGCGCGCTTCCGGCAGCAGGGTTACGCCCTCACGCGCGGCCAGCGCGTGCAGGGCATCACGGCCATTGCCGTTCCCATCTTCGACGGCGAAGGCCGGGTGCGCAACAACCTGCTGCTGACCGGCCCCAGCGTGCGCGTGGACCAGCGCGACACCGAGTTCGTCGACATCATGGTGGAAGCCGGGCGTGACGTATCGAACCGCATCGGCGCCTCGGCGCCGCCCAGAACGGCCACCGTGATGGTGCCGGTCAAGCCTGCCACGGCGCGCAAGACCGCCGTCCGCAAGCCCGCTTCGGCCGGCGCAGCAAAGTCCCGCAAAGCCTAACCCCGCCGCCAACCGACGCGCGGCGGCTGCAGTCCCGCACGATCGACACCCCGAAGAGCGCCGACCGCGTCGATGGATCACTTCAGCCATCGAGTTCTCTAGTCCAGTTCGATCTTCAGCGGCGCAATGATCTTGCCCCACACGTCGGTATGGGCGCGAATGAGGTCGCCGAACTGCTCCGGCGTCATGATCGGCGCGACGCCGCTGTCGGCGATCAGGCGTTCACGCACGTCCGGGGAGCGCAGACCGTCGTTGGCTGCGGCGTTCAACCGTTCAATC
>CANIIN010000155.1 GCA_947467405.1 Betaproteobacteria bacterium
CGCCGAGCGCATGGCCAAGCGCGGCCTGTATGGCCTCTACAACACCATTTCACTAGGCGTTGCCAACACCGCCATGGTCGGCTTCGGCCAGATCAAGGACGACGAGCGCTGGGCGCTGGCCTTTCATGTTGCCAACCTCGGCACGCCGCCGCAACGCCTGCAGGACGGCGAGGCGCTGTGGAAGAACGACGCCGCGATGCGCAAGGCTTTCCCGAACTACGCCAGCATCGTGTCGGGCTCGCCCGAAGAAGTCCAGGCCGCGTTGGGCGCCAACGGCGTGGCCGTGCAGGCCTGGCTGCGCGCGCATCCGGAAGCGCTGAACGAAGGCAAGCCCTCTCCCATCGCGTTCGCCCGCCAGCGCCTAGGCGAAGCGCTGGTCGCCTTTGAGAAGGGCAACCGCGAAATCGCGCAGGAACTGGCGGTCAGCGCCTACCTCGAAGGTTTCGAGATCGCCGAGTCGGGACTGGACAACGTCGATCATGAACTGCGCATGCAGATCGAGCGCGAGATGATGGCGCTGCGAAAATCCATCGGTGACGGCATCAGCGCCGGCGATTTGCGCAAGCAGGTCAGCCGCGTCGACAATCTACTGTCTTCGGCCAACGATCTGCTGTCCGGCGACGGACTGTCGCCGACCGCCGCCTTCATCAGCGCGCTGGTCATCCTGCTGCGCGAAGGCCTGGAAGCCATCCTGCTGCTGGCCGCGATCATCGCCTTCGTCACGCGCACCGGCCGTCGCGACGCGCTGCCCTGGGTGCATGCCGGCTGGATCGGCGCACTCGCAATGGGTGGCGTGACCTGGATGGTGGCCACCTATTTCATCTCCATCTCGGGTGCGAACCGCGAACTGACCGAGGGCGTGACGGCGCTGGTGGCCTGCGCCATGCTGCTCTACGTCGGCTACTGGCTGCATGGCAAGTCGCAGGCCCAGGCGTGGAGCCACTTCCTGCGCGACCAGGTCGATTCCGCTCTCGAGCGGCGCACACTGCGCACCATGGCCGCGGTGTCGTTCATCGCCGTGTATCGTGAAATACTGGAAGTGGTGCTGTTCTATGAAGCGCTGTGGGTGCAGGCCGGCGACGCCGGTCACGGCGCCGTCGGCGGCGGCATCGTCACCGCGGCCGTGCTGCTGGGCATCACCGGCTGGGCCATCTTCCGCTACAGCATTCGCCTGCCAATCGGCCCGTTCTTCACTGCCATGTCGCTGCTGCTGGCGCTGATGGCCGTGGCCTTCGCCGGACAGGGCATCAAGGCGCTGCAGGAAGCCGGCATGGTCGGCGCGCACGAAGTACCGTTCTTCACCCTCGCACTGCTCGGCATCCACCCCACCGCGCAGACGCTCGCAGCGCAGGCGCTGGCCATCGTCATCGTGGTGCTGGGTTACCGCGCCATGCATCGTCCCGCCAAGCAGGCGCTGGCAGAGCAGAATCCCGCCGCCTGAGCAAAGATCAACCCGCCGTTCGCATGATTTCCATTCGCGTGACTTTGACGATGTCCGCAACGTGCGGAAAGTCACGCATCGGAACAAGTAACCGTTGCGATGGCACAAGACGACACGCTATGATTTTCGTGCGATGCGATCGCATGGATGCGTGTTTTCAAGGCAGCGTTGATCAAGTCCTGAAAATGAAAATGCCCGAACAAGCTTCCCTCTGAAGTGGGGCCTATACAGGGGGGCTTTCGCCCTTGTTCAGTGAATCGTTAGCAATGCCCGCATCGATTGCCGACATCTTGTTTTCGGCTCGCGCTTTACAGCATCGAGTCCGGGAATGCACGTTTTCCGCCGGACCAGCAAACGGCGGCCAACGGGGGGAACCCTCCCTCCCCCCGTTCTTTTTTTACCTCGGGCGCGCCCGCGATCACGCTTGCGCAGCCACTCTCGACCGGACTTGAATAGCCGGCCTAGCAGGGTGGCAATCGACTTATAATCCTGAAATACGCCATTCCGACTGACCTGCACGGACAGGTCGGCAGCGGCCGCACGGCCGCCCAAACGAGGATTTGAACCATGAATTTCCGCAGGCCGCACGTCTACCCGTTCGCCTCGCCGTTCAAGTCATCGAAGCGATGGTCGGCCACCATGCTGACGGTGCTTGCCGTGGTGTGGCCGGGCCTCGGCTCCCAGCCGGCCGTTGCGGCGGGCACCGCGCCGCAACCCGTCGAGATACGCCTG
Source organism: Betaproteobacteria bacterium (assembly GCA_947467405.1). Classification (GTDB taxonomy): domain Bacteria; phylum Pseudomonadota; class Gammaproteobacteria; order Burkholderiales; family SG8-39; genus CAIYPG01. Next base: position 2,174 of record CANIIN010000155.1, read on the forward strand.
TGGCATGCCATGTCCGGTGCGCAAGGCCAGTCACTGGAGCACGTGGCTGCGGCGTTCAACGAATCGCAGCGCGACTTCCGCGTCGTGCCGGTCTACAAGGGTGAATACCGCGCGACGCTCTCGGCCGGATTGGCCGCCGCAAAGTCACGCTCCGCCGAATCGCCGCACCTGCTGCAGGTCTATGAGGAAGGCACCGCGGATGTACTGGCCGCACGCCATGCTTTCAAGCCGCTCTTCGCCCTGGCCACGGAAACACGCATCAACATCGAACCGGAGAAGATTTCTGCGCCGGCTGCCAGCGTCTACGCCGACAAGACCGGTCGCCTGCTGGCCTTTCCGTTGAACAGCTCGACGCCGGTGCTGTACCTCAACCGCGACACCTTCATCAAGTCGGGCATGGATCCCGACAAGCCGCCCAAGACCTGGTATGAAATGCAGCCGGTACTGATCGCGTTGCAGAACGCGGGCGCGGACTGCCCCTACACCACCAGCCGGCAATCCTGGGTGCACATCGAGAACACCAATGCCTGGCACAACAATCCGATCGCCAGCGAAGACAACGGCCTGGGCGGCACGCGCGCGGAACTGCGCGTCAACGGCCATCTCATGATCCGGCACATCTCGCTGCTGGGGGCGTGGGTGCGGTCACAGCTGTTCCGCATCTCCGGCCGTGCCGACGAGGGCGACACGCGCTTTGCCAGCGGCGAATGCGCCATGCTGACGTCGTCATCCACGGCACGCGCAGAAATCACCAGAAAAGCGCAGTTCCGCGTCGGTGTCGCCCAACTCCCCTATTACGATGACTTCAACAATGCGCCCTACAACACGCTGAGCGGCGGCGCGGCGCTGTGGGCCGTCGGCAACACCACTGCACGCGAGTCGCTGGGCATGGCGCGCTTCCTGGCCTACCTGGCCACACCGGCCGTGGCGGCAGACTGGCAGCAGAGCGCGGGCTACGTGCCCGTGACCCAGAACGCCTACGCCACGCTGCAACGTTCCGGCTACTACAAGACCAATCCCGAGATGGACATCGCCGCCACGCAGATGCGCGGCTACCGCTCCGGGGCGTTCACGAAAGGCGTGCGCCTGGGCGACTACGACAAGATCCGCGCCATCCTCGACGATGAACTCGACGATGTATGGAAAGGCGTGAAGGCGCCGATATCCGCGCTGGACGAGGCCGTGCAGCGCGGCAACGTGGTGCTGCGCGCTTTCGAGCGCGCCCAGCCACGCTGACGGGATAGTCCCTGACCTGCGATCCCGCGATGCGCTGCATGGACCCAACCGCATTGATCCCATGGTGAGCTGAGCATGCGCGCGCACTGGCTCAAGTTGGGCATGAACCTGTGGCCGCCGTTCCGCGGCGCCGGCATCCGCGTGGTGAATTTCGCCGACGACTATCGCAGCGTCGATGTGGAGTTGCGCATGGGACGGTTCAACCGCAATTTTGTCGGCGCGCATTTCGGCGGTTCGCTGTACGCCATGACCGACCCGTTCTATACCCTCATGCTCATCCATCTGATGGGCCGTGATTACCGGGTTGCCCATGCCGGCGCGCGCATCGACTTCATCGCCCCGGCCCACGGCCGCGTGCAGGCCCACTTCGAAATCGACGACGCGCAACTCGACTCTATCCGTGAGGCGACGCGCGACGGTTCGAAACATCTTCCGGAGTTCAGCGTCGAGGTGAAGGACCACGACGACAAGGTCGTGGCGCGCGCCACGCACATCGTCTACGTGCGGCTGAAGAAAAACCCGGCGCCGCAGACCGGGTCGCGGGCATGAGCAGTCTCGACATGCCTGTCGCGCGCTGGCCCTATCCGCGCCTGATCGCGCACCGCGGCGGCGGCTCGCTCGCCCCGGAGAACACGCTGGCCGCCATCCGCACCGGCCACACCCGGGGCTTCAAGGCCGTCGAGTTCGACGTGGCCTTGTCCGCAGACGACACTGCCGTGCTGATGCACGACGACACCGTTGATCGCACCACCAACGGCCATGGGCGGCTGGACCGGATCGACGCTGCGGCTCTGGCGCAGCTCGATGCCGGCGCATGGCATGGCGCAGCATTCAAGGGCGAACCGGTGGCAACCTTCGCGGCGGCCGCCGCGCTGTGCATCAAACTCGGCCTGTGGGCCAACGTCGAAATCAAGCCCGCTTCCGGGCATGAGGCCGACACCGGGCGCATCGCGGCGTTGCTGGCACGGGATATCTGGCGCGGCGCGCCGCTTGCTCCGTTGCTGTCCTCGTTTCAGCCGCAAGCGCTCGCCGCCGCACGCGACGCCGCGGCAGAGTTGCCGCGCGCCTTGTTGTTCGATGCCGTGCCCGGCGACTGGCGCGCGCAACTGGATTCGCTCGCCTGCGTGGCCCTGCATTGCAATGCCGCGACATTGAACTCCGACACGGCGGCGGAGATCGTTGCCGCCGGCTATGGTCTGGCGGTCTGGACGGTCAACGACCGCCACCAAGCCGAGCGCCTGTTTGCCATGGGTGTGGACGCTATTTTCACCGACCGGCTCGATCTGTTCGCGGGCTTCCAGGCCCGGCCGGCATTGCGACGTTAGAACGCATGAACCGGTGAGCGGATGGTAGCGGTTCTTACATGGCGTTACATTCGCATCGTCAACAGTCCTTGTCGTCGCGTCGTTGTTGTCCTCATGGAAGCGTCGCTTCCTCATACCCACCGGGAGACCTGATCATGCAACGCACCACCAAACTGTTTGCTGCACTCGTTTTCGGCCTGGCGGCGCTGCCCGCCCTTGCACAGACACCGGCCCCCGCGGCCAAGGACCCGACCGCCACGCCGCGACTGGATCGCCGCGAAGCCCGCCAGGAAAAACGCATCGAGCAGGGCGTCAAGTCCGGACAGCTCACCGACAAGGAGGCCGCGCGCCTGGAAAAGCGTGAAGAACACCTGAAGGCCCAGGAGGCGAAAGCCAAGGCCGATGGCGTGGTCACGCCGCAGGAACGCGCAAAACTGGAGCGCGAGGCGAATCGCGACAGTCGCGCCATCACGCGCGAAAAGCACGATCGCCAGCGCGCCGCGAAGTAGACAGTACGGCTGGACGCACGTCCTGCCGACGTCCAGGTATTCACTGAACAAGGGGGCATGCCCCCTTGTATATCCCCCACTTCAGAGGGAAGCTTTTCGAGGCATGCTGATTTTCTGGACTTGATCAGCGCTTCCTTATGTTGTCATATGATCACCACACCAAGACGAAGGGCGGCAACTGCCGGAGCATTGCAACGTCCTGATCGCGCTCTGGCCGCGACTGGTCTGGAACGGCGGACTGAAAGGCGTTGCGGTAACATCGCGCGCCGGCGACACACGGACGGGAAGCACCGCCCCGTTGCAGCGTGAGGCGGCACGCAGCCATCAGCGGCAATCGCCGCCATCGATCAATCCAGCAGCACTCTCCAGGGAGCAACATGTCCACCATCACCACAGCGACCGGCCTGGTCATTGAGGAAGTCACCGTCGGCACCGGCGCCGAAGCCGAGCGCGGCCAGCACGTCTCAGTCCATTACACCGGCTGGCTCATGGACGGCACCAAATTCGATTCCAGCAAGGACCGCAACGACCCGTTCGCGTTCAGCCTGGGCGCCGGCCAGGTCATTGCCGGCTGGGATGAAGGCGTCACCGGCATGAAAGTCGGCGGCACGCGCAAGCTGACCATTCCGCCGCAACTCGGTTACGGCGCGCGCGGCGCCGGCGGCGTCATCCCGCCGGATGCCACGCTGGTGTTCGAGGTGGAACTGCTCGGCGTCTGATCACGGCAGGTAACAGTGAAAAAAGGGGCGCTCATGGCGCCCCTTTTTCATTCTCTGCCGTCATGCCGCTCAGTGGACACGGTCGGGATCGGAGTGGACCTTCTACGACCGGTTGTCCCACGCGGCCTTGAAGCGCCGCAAGGCATCAAGGTGTTTCTCCACCGCAGCGGACCGATCGGCCGGCGGCATGTCCCTGGGCCACACAACAGGGTGAGACGAAGTCCGGATCGTGAGATGCGTTGCCCCCAGCGCCTGCCAGCGTTGCGCCGCCTTCACCATTCTTTCCGGCTCGCGCGGCCCCTGCGTCACGGCGCCGAGAATGGCGATGGTCGACAGATCGCGCCCCGCGTCTGTCGCGAGTTGCCGCAATCTCCCAAGGCGCTTCATTTCATCTTCATCGGGCAGCAGGCCCGGGTAATAGCCGTCACCGAGCAACGCTGCGCGCTTCACCGCCGCTGCGGAGGCTCCGCCGATCCACAGCGGTATCGGGCGTTGCACGGGCAAGGGATTGATCCCCGCCCCCCGTACCGTGTGCCACGCTCCTGCGAAGTTCACGACATCGTTGGTCCACAGCGCCCGCAACAGCGCGATCTGCTCGTCCATGCGCCGGCCGCG
>CANIIN010000156.1 GCA_947467405.1 Betaproteobacteria bacterium
AACACGCTGGTCACGCGCCTGCGTGGCGAATTCCTGCCGACCAACGACGCCTACCTGCTGGAGTACGTACGTTGCGAGTCGCGCGAAGTGCTCGAGCACTACGCTGACCCGGACCTGGTGTTCGCGGAGCCGTTCGCCCCATGGCAGGGCATCGTGATGTGGGCCGCCAAGGACATCAATGCGCTCGGCAAGCGCGAGCAAAAGGGCATTGGTTCTATCGGCAAGCCGGGCATCATCAAGACGCACGGCTGGTGGGTTGTGGTTGCGCAGCGCGCACTGGTCTGAGGAGACGACAATGAACAAGAAAACAATGGCTGACGACGAGCGCGTCTACTGCTGGGAAGACATGTACATCCAGGCCGGACGCATCACGCATTACATGCCCAATCAGGGCAACGAATGGTCCTTCGACCCGAAGTTCAAGTACGACTGCTTCGGCATGTTCGGCCACCTGCGCCCGTTCGGCATGGCGCCGCGCGGCGTGAACATGTGGGAAATGGACTGGCGACGCCTGTGCGGCGCCCTCACCGAACAGTTCGGCAAGGCCGCGCCCAACCACTTCGAACAATGGTGGACGCGCTCCAACGTCGATCGCGTCGGCGGCTATGACCGTATCATGAGGCCGGGCCCCGGCATGCCGACCATGCGCGAACTGCAGCACGGCATGAAGCGCCCCTGCATCGTCGAGCAGAACATCAAACTGGCCGACGGCGCGCGCGACGAATATCTCGAGTGGTTCGGCAGGAAGGTCAAGCCGGCGGCGGCGCGCGCCGGCTGGCAGGCCATCCTGTGGCTGGGGTCGCTGCACAGCTCGTTCGTGGTGACCATGCTGGCCGCGCCGGACTGGAGCCGCGTGCTGGATCTGGCCGACGTCATGCCGCAACCCGATCCGGGCTGGCAGGCGGACATCCAGACCGTATCGATGAGCGCCTGGGCAGGCAGCGGCTACCTGCAGCGATGAGTCGTCGCCGAGCCTGAACGACGCGCGGCCCGCCTCTCTGCGGAGAACACGGGCCGCGTGCGCCTCACGCCTCACGCCTCACAAGGGGATCATCCGATGTCACTCGTCCTGCGCCAGATCTGCGTGGTCGTTGCCGATCTCGACAAGTCCACGGCTGTATTGCAGTCGCTGTTCGGTCTGGAAGTCGCCTATCGCGACCCCGCGGTGACCAAGTACGGCCTCGCCAATGCGGTGTTCCCGGTGGGCTCCAACTTCCTGGAACTGGTTTCGCCGACGCGCAACGGCACGGCCGGTGGCCGGCACCTGGTGCGGCGCGGCGGCGACGCCGGGTACATGGTGATCGTCCATTGCGACAATGTGCCGGCGTGGAAGGCGCACGTCACCGCCTTGAATGCGCGCATCGTCAACAGCCCGACCTACGAACACTACTCGGGCATCCACCTGCATCCGGCCGACACCGGCGGTGCGATTCTGGAATTCAATCGCGATGTCGGCGGCGACGACCCGTCGGGCAGTTACCACCCGGCCGGCGCCGATTGGCAGAAATTCGTACGCACCGACATCGTCGAGGCCATGACCGGCGCTGAACTGCAGAGCCCCGATGCGGAAAAACTCGCGCGGCGCTGGGGTGAACTGCTGAAGGTGACTCCGCACCGCGCCGGCGACGAATGGACGCTGCAACTGGATAGCGGCACGCTGCGCATCGTGCCGGACACGGACGGCCGCGGCGAAGGCCTGACCGGCATCGACATCAAGGTGAAGGACTCGCCTGCCGTGCTGGCCAGGGCAAGCCAGCTGGGCCTGGCCGTGAATGGCCACATCGTCACCGCCTGCGGCATGCGCATGAGGGTGGCATGATGCCGTGACAAATCCCGCGTCACACCCCAAGCACTCAAGACACCCGATACATCGAATCATCCGCAACGCTTACTTCAACACTGACAGGACCACACCATGACCATCGCCTCGCAGATCGGCGTCACCTACCCGCAGACCGAAGTCGAAGCCGATCCCGGCGCCGTGAAGCATTTCGCGCAGGCGGTCGAGCAGATGGGCTTCAAGCACATCCTGGCCTACGACCATGTGGTCGGCGCCAACACCGCTTCGCGTCCGGGCTGGGACAAGCCCTACAACCTGCAGTCGCAGTTCCATGACCCCTTCGTGCTGTTCCCGTTCATGGCCGGCGCGACGGAGAATATCGGCTTCACCACCGGCATCCTCATCCTCACGCAGCGCCAGACGGTGCTGGTGGCCAAGCAGGCCGCCTGCCTCGACGTGCTGTGCAAGGGGCGCTTCCGCCTCGGTGTGGGCACCGGCTGGAACGACATCGAATACGAGGCCCTCGGCATGCCCTTCGCCGATCGCGGCGCACGCATCGAGGAGCAGGTCGCGGTGCTGCGTGCGCTGTGGACCAACGACGCCGTCACGTTCAAGGGCGAGCAGCATGTGATTACCGATGCCGGGCTGCTGCCGCTGCCGGTGCAGCGTCCGATTCCGGTGTGGTTTGGCGGCGGCAGCGACCGTCCGCAATTCGGCAACCAGCCGGCCAGCATGAAGGTGCTGCGGCGCATTGCGCGCATCGGCGATGGCTGGATTCCGCAGTTCCGGCCCAATGCGCGCGGCCGCGAGTTGATCGACACCTTCCACGGTTTCTGTCGCGAATACGGCCGCGACCTTTCCAAGGTCGGCATCGACGTGCGCCTGCCGCTGAGCGGCGCCGACTCCTCGAAGTGGGCCGCTGAAACCCAAACCTGGCGCGAGTGGGGCATGTCGCACATCACCGTCAATACGCTGGGCGAAGGCCTGCGCGGCGTGGACGCCCACCTGCGCCGCATCGAGGCGTTTCGCAAGGTCGTTCCGGCTTGATGGCGCCCGTCCGCGCTTAGACCGCACGGTCATCCGTTGCCGCCACGACCGCGGCAACGCCCCGGCGCCAAACTCGGACGTCGTGCGCCAGGGTCACGCTTCGCTGCATCCATCCTGCCAACCAGACCAAAGGACTTTTCATGCGCATCGGCGCCGTATTCCCCCAGACCGAAATCGGTTCCGACGTCGGCGGCCTGCGTGCCTACGCGCAGGCCCTGCAGGACATGGACTTCGTCGACCTGCTGGCCTTCGACCATGTGCTCGGCGCCAGTGCCGCGCATTACGACAGCGCCAGCCTGAAGGGTGGCTATCGCGAAAACGACATGTTCCATGAACCGATGGTGCTGTTCGGCTTCCTTGCCGGCATCGCGCCCAAGCTGTCGTTCGCCACCAGCGTGCTGATATTGCCGCAGCGTCAGACGGTGCTCGCTGCCAAGCAGGCCGCGGAGGTCGACCTGCTGTGCGGCGGACGCCTGCGCCTGGGCATCGGCACCGGCTGGAACCCGGTGGAATACGAGGGCCTCGGCGTGCCGTTCACGGAACGCGCCGCGCGCCAGGAAGAACAGATCAGGCTGATGCGTGAGCTGTGGACGAAACCCATCGTGAACTTCAACGGCAAGTACCACCGCGTCACCGAAGCGGGCATCAATCCGATGCCGGTGCAACGCCCCATCCCGATCTGGCTGGGCGGCATGGCCGACGCCGTGCTGCGGCGCGTAGCCACGCTGGCCGACGGCTGGTTCCCGGTGTTTCCTACCTTGAGCGGCCTGAAGACGCGTTCCATGCCGCAGACCGACGAAACGCCGCAGGTCATCGTCGATCGCATGCGCGGCTATGCACGCGCCGCGGGACGCGACCCGTCGACCATCGGCATCAACGGCACGTTCTTGTACGGCGACGGAACACCGGAGCCCTGGCATCACATCCTCGAAACATACCGTTCCATCGGTGCGACCCATGCCTCGATCAACACCATGGGCTCGGGATTGCGCGGCGCCGACGCGCATATCGCCGCGCTGCGACGCTTCAAGGAATCGCTCTAGCCGCATCCCGCTCACCGACCACCGCTCCAGCCGGCACGGGGCGATCGCCTGAAGATCGGCTCCAGTAAAGGATCTTCAGGCATCGTTCGACTCACGACCGACGACCCGCCAGCCGATCCTGTGCACGGCGCGACTTCACGGGGCGCGATGCTAATATCCCCGCCCACAACAGCCCACATTCCGCCATCAGGACAGGAGAAGCCATGTCAGCCGTGCCCGCCGGATTCGAACTCATCCCCCCCTTCGGCCAGTTTCATGAAATGTGCGGACCGATGTACGCGAAGAAATCCGACAACGGATACATCATCGGCCTCCTGCTGGAAGACAAGCACGGCAACAAGGGCAGCAACCTGCATGGCGGCATGCTGGCCATGCTGATCGACACCGCCTTCACCTATACGAGCCGGCACAGCCGCAACCCGCCCAAACCGTCGGTGACCATCAACCTGTCCATCGACATGATGAGCATCGCCAAGCCGGGCGACTGGCTGGAAGCGCACGTGGACGTGGCGCGCATGGGCCGCACCACGACCTTCCTCAATTGCTTCGTCATGAAAGGCAGCGAGCGCATCGCGCGCGGCAGCGGCGTGTTCATGGTGGTCGATCGCCCGATGCCGGCCGGCGTGTAACTCAATCGCGCGGACGCCGGTCAATCCGGCGTCGCCTCATTCGAAATCCCGTGGCATGCCACGGGTAGTTCCTTGGCCTAGCGACCGGTGAACTTCGGCCGCCGCTTCTCGAAGAAGGCGCGCTTGCCCTCTTCGTGATCCTCGGACAGCATCAGGATCGGCTGCATGTCGATCTCGGCCTTCAGCACTTCATCCAGTCCTTCGGCCAGCGTGTCCTTCAGCAGTTCGAACGCCAGCGGCGCGATGTGGGCGTATTTTTCGCCCACCTTCAGCGCCGCCTCCAGCGCCTTGCCCGGCTCGGCGATTTCTTCGACCAGGCCGATGCGTTCGGCCTCGGCCGCGCTGATTTCGTTGGACAGCGCCATCAGCTTCTTGGCGCGGCCCAGACCGACGCGGCGCGGCAGCGTCCACATCATGCCCAGGTCCGGCACGAAGCCGATTTTCATGAACCCGGCCGAGAATTTCGCTGCTGACGAAGCCACCACGTAGTCGCAGGCCGATGGCAGTGCCATGCCGGCGCCCACGGCATAGCCTTCCACCGCGGCGATGACCGGCTTGGCGCCGCGCACCATGGCGCGCATCAGGCGCGAACTGCCGGTGCGCAGGCGTGCGCGCCCCTGGTTGATGGTCTTTTCGTTGAAGCCCTTCAGGTCGCCGCCGGCCGAGAAGTTCCCGCCGGCGCCGGTGAGGATGATGGCGCGACAACCGCTATCGACAGACAACTCCTCGAAGGCGTCGGTGAGCAGATCGCGCAATTCAGAATTGAAGGCGTTCATCTTGGCCGGGTTGTTCATGGTGAGGATGGCGGTGGTTCCCTCACGCTCGATTTTCAGTATGTCGCTCACGTCGTCTCCTGTGGATGGGTTCCCGGTGTGCTGTGGGCCGGATGCCGCGAGTTTGCCACGCGCACGGCGATTCGGCGCCGCCGGTATCATGCCGGACAGAGCACACCTCTACCCGTGCATCACCCAGCGGAAAGGATTCTCATCATGACACCCGCCGTCAAGACACTTGCTGAGCACATCTACGTCGATCTGATCGGTCGCACCATGTTCGCCTCGGGCTCTCCCGTCACCCCGGACGCCGACAAGCTGGCGCGCTTCAGCGTCAAGCTGGCCGAGTCGTTCGAGCGCGTGACCAAGCTGATGGAGGTCGAGGATGACCCCAACCGGCCGGTAAAGTTCGACGTACAACTCGATGATCTGGCAAGCTGGGACATCAAGAAGTAGCCACTCGACACCGCAAGACCGATCCAACCCTCAAGGAGGAGGAACCACAATGGCCGTCAACAACACAGTCCCTAAATCAGTCAGGCACGGAACGCGTACCGTGCTTGCGACGCTCGCCGTCGCCGCCGGCATGGCCGCGCTGCCGCTGACCACTAACGCCCAGGATCGCTTTCCCAGCCGCAGCATCCGGTTGGTGACGCAGTTCGGTCCCGGCGGCGCCACCGACCTGGCGGCGCGCGCCATCGCCGAAGCCATGAGCGGCGATCTGGGCCAGACGGTTGTGGTCGAAGGCCGTCCCGGTGCCGGTGGACAGATCGCCGTCGATTCGGTGCGCAATGCCCCGGCCGACGGCTACTCGATGCTGTTCGGCGGGCAAACCAGCCTGGTGGCGCTGCCGATCATCGATCCGTCCGCTGCCGGCAATCCGCTCGCAGAATTCCGCGTCGTCACGTTCGGCACCGACTACGACCTGCTGCTCATCACCGGCGCCGCCTCGGGCATCAAGACCGTGAAGGAGCTGGTCGAACGCCTCAAGGGCCCCAAGGGCTCGGAAGTGACGTTTGCTGCCGTGGGCGTGGGCACACCGGTCGAGATGGCCTCGCTCTACCTGCTGCAGTCGGTCGGCGCGAAAGCCACGGCCGTACCCTACAAGGGCCCGTCGCTGGCGCATCCCGACCTCCTGGAGGGGCGCCTCACCTTCTCGACCGACACGGTCAGCGGGGGAGTCGTCGGGCTGATCAAGGACAAGCGCATGATCGCGCTGGGGGTGTTTTCCAAAACCCGCGCTGCGCAACTGCCGGACGTGCCAACCTT
>CANIIN010000157.1 GCA_947467405.1 Betaproteobacteria bacterium
CTCATGTGCCGATCCATCTCTGCAGAAGGCCGCCCTGGCAGCCCGGTTCATCGATCCTGAGTCCACCGGACGCGGGGTCTAGAGTGCAACGACCGCACGGCCCTGAATGCACAGGCCGTGCGGCCCTGAGTACGCCGGCCGTGCCGCCCTGAGTACGCCGACCATGCGGCTTATAGTCTCACTATATGGACGAAATATTAAAAATCGCTTGGATTATAGGACATCAATGCGTTCAATGGCGCTTCGCAGCGCGGTTCGTCCGGCCATCGCCGATGATCAGGACACGGCCGGACGAGGCGGATTTCGCCACACAGATGCCCGTTCGATCCATGAATGCAAGGGCACGATCTACACAAGGAGGATGAGCATGAATCGAGTTGGACATTGCATCGGGAGTGGTGGATTGGCAGCGGCGCTGTTGTGGTGTCTCACGCTGGCTGCCCCCAGCGCCTGGGCGCAGGCGTATCCGACCCAGACCATCAGGGTGGTCGTGCCGTTCACGGCGGGCGGCGGCGGCGACATGCTGGCGCGACTGCTGGCGCCACGTCTGGGCGAGTCGCTCAAGCAGCAGGTCGTGGTCGAGAACAAGCCCGGCGCGAGCGGCATCATCGCCACCGACGCGGTCATCAAGGCCGCGCCCGACGGCCACACCATCCTGCTGCACACCATGCCGATCGTCATGACCCCGGCCATGTATGCCAATCCGCCCTATGACGTGGTGCGCGACCTGACCGGCATCACGGAGCTGATCTACACGCCGCTCTGGATGGCCGTCAGCACGGCGAAATCGCCGGCGAAGAGCGTCAAGGAATTCGTCGACCAGGTGAAGTCCGAACCGAAGAAGCACTTCTACGCCTCCATCGGACCCGGCTCGACCGGGCATCTCTACGGCCTGCGCTTCGATGAACTGATGGGCGTGGACATGGAGCATGTCGGTTACAAGGGCGGTGCGCCGGCCACCTCGGCCGTGCTGTCCGGGGAGATCACCGCCGTGTTCCTCGATTACTCCACGATCAAGCCGCACGTCGCCGGCGGCCGCATCCGTGTACTGGCCTCCACCGGCTCGGCGCGGTCGCGCCAGACGCCTGACGTGCCGACCTTCGCCGAGATGGGGCAGGCCGGCTTCGAACCCAGTTCATGGGCAGGGCTGTTCGTGCCGAAAGCCACGCCGGCGCCGGTGGTGAAAATCCTCGCCGACACCGTCATCCAGCTGCTCAAGCAGCCTGAGCTGGCCGCCAAGTACGTCGAGCTGGGATACGAGATCGGCTCCAAGACGCAGGCGCAATTTGCCGCGCAGGTGGCGGCCGACCGCGACATGTGGTCCGCGCTGGTGAAGAAGGCCGGCATCAAGGCCGACTGATGTCCATCTTCGGCAACCCATTCAAAGGAAGCGCACATGTCCGCTGACTTCGCACCCGGCCTGATCAACAACCTGATCATCACCGCCTGCCTATCCTTCGGCATGCAATTCGTCCTGTGGCTGATCCACATGAAGACGCGCGACGCCACGCTGGCCGACTGGTGGTGGGGGCTGGGCTACGCCACCATCGCGCTGTTCACCTGGTTCAATACCGCCGGTGTGGGCGTGGAGTCGCGCAAGCTGCTGATCACGCTGCTCACCGTGGCCTGGGGCGTGCGCCTGTCGGCACACCTGATCATCCGCAGCTACCGCGACAAGTGGCGCGAACTGGATCGCTACGAGAACTATCGCAAGGCCGCCAGCAAGAACGTCGGCTGGGTCATGTACCGCAAGGTGTTCGGCATCCAGGGCCTGATGATGTGGATCGTGTCGCTGCCGGTGCAGGTGACGCAGTTCTATCTGGTGCCCACCGAGATCGGCACCATCGCCATGATCGGCACCGCGCTGTGGCTGTTCGGTTTCCTGCTGGAGTGGGGCACCGACTGGCAACTGGCCAACTTCAAGGCCGACCCGGCCAACCGCGAGCGCGTGCTGAACGGGGGCTGGTGGCGTTACACGCGCCATCCCAACTATTTCGGCGAAGCCTGTGCGTGGTGGGGCATCTACCTCGTGGCCTGCGACAATCTGGCCGGCTGGTGGGTGATCGTGTCGCCACTGCGCATGCATTACCGCATGGCCTATCGCCAGGGCCTGGTGTGGCTGGAGGAGAAGATGACCAGCAACAAGCCCGGCTATGCCGACTACGTGGCGCGCACCAATCGCTTCTATCCGTGGTTCCCGAAGCCGGCGGTGCAGCCCGATGTGCCCACCCAGGCGGCGCCGGTGGCCGAGCGGGACAGCGCGCGCTGAGGCAAAGTACCAGCGTGAACGTTAATCCGTCGTCGACGAAAAGTATTGACGAGAAGGGGGTCGAACATGAAAGCCAACGAACTGCCCGTCCATGAAATCCCGGCGCTGAACGGCAACAACGCGCCCATCCATGACGAGACCGTATTCGACCAGTTGAAGGTCATCGGCAAGGTGCCCGAGGACCTCAACGGCCTCTATGTGCGCAACGGCCCGAACGCCTTCTTCCAGCCCGACTGGCGCTATCACGCCTATGACGGGGACGGCATGCTGCACGCAGTCAAGTTCGACCGCGGCCGCGTCACCTACCGCAATCGCTGGATCGACACCGGCGCACTGAAGGAAGAACGCGCCGCGGGCCATGCGCTGTGGAAAGGCATCAAGGAGCCGATGCGCAGCGACCGGCCCGACGAGCCGCTGAAGAACACCGCCAACACCGACGTCAAGTATCACGCCGGCCGCCTGATCGCCATGTGGTACCGCTCCGGCGTGCCCTATGCCGTGGATCCCGAGACGCTGGACACCATCGGTCCCGAAACGTTTGGCGGCGCGTTCAAGCGCATTTCGGCGCACTCGCGTCCCGACGAACACACCGGCGAACTGATTTTCTTCGACTACGGCCTCACGCCGCCGTTCATGGAGTACGGCGTGATCGGTCCGGACCGCAAGTTGAAGCACCGTATCGAGGTGCCGCTGCCCGGTCCGCGCCTGCCGCACGACATGGCCATCACCGAGCATTACTCCATCCTGCACGACTTCCCGCTCATGCCCGATCCCGAGGCGTTGAAGCTTGGCCGCTACAAGGTGCGCTTTTATCCGGATATTCCGTCGCGCTTCGGCGTGCTGCCGCGCTACGGCAAGGCGGACGAAATCCGCTGGTTCGAGGCCAAGCCGACTTTCATGCTGCACGTGGTGAACGCCTGGGAGGAGGGCGATGAAGTGGTCATGGTCGGCACGCCCTATCGCACGCACGAGAAGGACGACGGCAGCATCGACGCCCATCGCCTGGAGAAGACCATCCACCTGCGCCAGCGCGACTTCATGCTGTACGAGTGGCGCTTCAATATGAAGACCGGCAAGACGCACGAGCGCGTCATCGATGACGTGCTGAACAGCGAGTTCCCGGTGATCAACAGCGCCTACCAGGGACGGCCCAACCGCTGGTCCTACAACGTGCTGTTCCCGCAGGGCGGACGCGAAGAGGCGCGCTTCCCGGCGCTGGTGAAATACGATCTCTCCACCGGCGGGTTTGTCGCCTACAGCGCCGGACCGCAGACCTTCTACAACGAGCCGGGCTTCGCGCCGCGCGACGATTCCAAGAGCGAGGACGACGGCTATTTGGTCGGGCTGGTGTGGAATCCGGTCGAGCAGCAATCCGAAGTTCAGGTCTTCGATTGCCTGGGCGCGCGCCTCGCCGAAGGCCCGGTGGCACGCATCGTCCTGCCGCGCCGCGTGCCGCACGGCTTTCACGCCACCTTCGTCAGCAACAAGACCATGGCGCGCTGGAGATAGCGGGTGGTCCTTGTTTCGCCGCACAAGCGACAGGAGTACGTGAGCCGGGGCTGGTGGAGCGAGAAGACGCTCGGGGAAAGTTTCCTCGACGCCGTGGCGCGTCACCCGCAGCGCCTCGCCGTGGTGGACGCCCCCAATCGCGCCGCCTTCATGGGTGGGACGCCTCAGCGCTGGACCTGGGCGCAACTGGCCGGCGAAGTGGGCCGGCTGGTGCGGGTGATGCGCGAGGAGCGGCTCGAGAAGGACGACGTGCTCGTCATGCAGTTGCCCAACTGCGTCGAGATGCACGCCGTCTATCTGGCCTGTGCGCTGACCGGCGTCATCGTCAGCCCCGTTCCCGTGCAGTACCGTTCGCATGAGCTCACGCAGGTGCTGCGCATCACCGGCGCCAAGGCGGCATTGACGGCCAACCGGATCGGCAAATACGCCGCCGCCGACGCATGGCGCGAACTGGCTGCGAACGCACCGGGCCTGAAGCGCATCTGGTGCCTCGGTGACGACGCGCCGGCGGGCACCCTGGCGTTGTCGTCTCGCCTGCAGTCGGTCGCGCCGCTCACGGCGGCCGAACTGGCACTGCGGCTTCACGACGGCACGGTGAGCGCGCACGACGTGCTCACCATCTGCTGGACCTCGGGCACCGAGGCGCAGCCCAAGGGCGTGCCGCGCAACCACAACGAGTGGCGCATTGTCGGCACCTCGGTGGTGGACGCCGCGCAGTTGCCGAACGGCGCGCAGCTGGTGATTCCGTTTCCGTTCGTCAACATGGCGGGCATAGCGACCAGCTTCGCCGCCTGGCTGCAGCTGGAAGCCACGTTGCATCACCACCATCCCTTCGATCTGGACGTGTTCATCGCGCAGTTGCGCGACGAGAAGGTCGATTACACGGTGGCGCCGCCGCCGGTGCTCGATACGCTGCTGGAGCAGCCGGAGCGCCTGGATGGCATCGATCTCTCGCGGCTGAAGCGCATCGGCTCGGGCGGCGGTCCGCTGGCCAATCGCATGGTCGAAGGATTCTCGCGGCGGTTCGGCATCGAGATCGTCAACTACTTCGGCTCCAACGAGGGCGCGGCGCTGGCGTCGACGCCGCAGGACGTGCCGGACTATCACCAGCGCGCGCGCTACTTTCCGCGCATGGGCGTGCCGGGCTATCACTGGTCGCTGTCCAACTCGGAGAAGATTCGCACCCGCCTGGTCGATACCGACAGCGGCGTCGAGATTCTCGCTCCGGGGCAGGTCGGTGAACTGCGCTTTGCCGGCCCCACCATCTTCAGCCAGTACTTCAACGAACCGGAAATCACCCGCAACGCCTTCGACGAACTGGGGTTCTATCGCACCGGCGACCTGTTCGAGATCGCTGGTGAGCGCGGTGAGTTCTACCGCTTCGTCGGCCGCCACAAGGACGTGGTCATTCGCGGCGGCATGAACATCTCGGCCGAGGAAATGGAGAACCTGCTGCTGTCGCATCCGCGCATCCGCGAGGCGGCCATCATCGGCCAGCCCGACCTGCACTTTGGCGAGCGCGTCTGTGCGGTGGTGGTGCCGCGCGACGGCCACAGCATCACGTTGCCCGAAATCGTCGATTACCTGAAAACCGACTGCGGCGTGGCGGCGTTCAAGCTGCCCGAGGCGTTGGTGCTGCGCGAGCAGCTGCCGAGGAATCCGCTGGGCAAGATCCTGAAGCGCGAACTGCGTCAGCAGTTGCAGGCCTGACCGCGGGCCGGCGCGTGCCGGTTGCGGCGATAATGTCGGCACGCCGGAGCATCGCTTCGCGCGCATCGCGTGCAGCAGATACCGGTGGCCCGCGCTTCGCAGGCGACAATGAAAGGAAACCATGATGTCTTCTCCCGTGCTGGTTCTTTGCCCCGGCCTGCTCAACGATGCCACTGTATGGCGCGGCGTCACGGCGCTGCTCGATCCCGGCATTGACGTGCGCGTCATGGATTTCTCGCGTTGCGACAGCATGGCGGAGATGGCGGCGAAGATCGATACCGCCACCACCGGACTCGACCAGCCATTTACCCTCGCCGGTTTTTCCATGGGCGGCTACGCGACGCTGGAGTTCCTGTCGCAACATGCCGAGCGCGTCTCAGGCGTGCTGCTGCAGAGCACGGCGGAGCGGGCGGAGTCGGATGGTCAGCGCAGCGTGCGCCTGAAGAACATCGCGCGCGCCGCGACCGAATTCGAACAGATTTGCAATGACCTCTCGACCTTCACGGTGGGTCCAGCCCGTCAGGACGACATGGTGCTGAAGCGCAGCATGGTCGATATGTTTCAGCGCTTGGGCCGTGAAGTGTTCGTGCGCCAGAGCACCGCGGTCATGCAGCGCGCCGATCACACGGCAACGCTCTCCGCCGTTGGCAGCAATCCTTCCATTCGCTTGGCTATCGCCTGCGGCGACGAAGACAAGGTCACGCCGCTGGGCTGGTCACGGCGCATGGCCGAGGCCTGTCCGTCGGCGCGCCTCACGGTGATTCCCGGCGCCGGACACATGGCGCCCTGCGAAGAGCCGGCCATCGTCGCGTCCGTGATCATGGATCTGATGCGCTAGTGTCCCGGGGAGTAATGCCCGTAGAGCGCCTATCCATGAGCTTCTTCGGGTAGTCCTTCTGCTTGGCGGACACACCGGCGCATGGCCGGGGTGCCCGCCGGGGGGGCTTCAAATCGCCTTCCCGGCCCGCAGCGCGGCGATGGCCTCCGCATCCAGTCCCAGCACTTCCTTCAGGACTTCGTCGGTGTTCTGCCCCA
>CANIIN010000158.1 GCA_947467405.1 Betaproteobacteria bacterium
CAGGATGCCAGTGCGCATCGCGAACTGTGCATCGACCATGCGGCCGGTGAGCATGAGTTCGTGCGCCACGCCCTGGCCGACGATGCGCGGCAGCGTGTAGGCGAGGGCGGTGTCGGGGACGAGGCTGCGCTTGATGAAGGCGCTGGAAAAACGCGCTTCTTCGGCGCCGATACGCACGTCGGCCACGCAGGCCAGGGCGAACCCTGCGCCGGCGGCCACGCCATTCACCGCCGCAATCACCGGCTGTGGTATGCGACGCAGGTGCGGAGCGAGTTCGATGATGTGGCGGCCGTAGGTTTCCATGGCTCGTTTCTGGCCTGCAGTGGTGGGCATGTTGCCGACATCGGCACCGGAGCAGAAGCCGCGCCCGGCACCGGTGATGACGATGGCGCGCGTCTTCGGCCACTCGTCGGCCAGCACGTCCAGCTTGGCGTGAAATTCCTCCGCCATATCCGCGCTCAGGGCGTTGAGCTTTTCAGGCTGGTTCAACGTCAGGATGGCGACGTGGCCTCTGATTTCCTGCAGGACGAGTTCAGCACTCATGATTTCTCCTCATTGATGGGACTTGTTGATTGGTGAAAATTTCGTGCGCTTGATCTGTGGGCGGTTGATGCCTGTAGATCAAGCACTGGAGCGGATCTTCGGGCACTTCCCAATGGTTGTGGTCATCTGCATGGCTAGCCGCGCTTCTTGAGCAGGTCGCGCAGTTCGTGCTTCTTGACCTTGCCGCTCGGCGTGCGCGGCAGTTCCTTGATGATCTCGATGTGCTCGGGGGTCTTCTGCTTGGCCACGCCGAGCTGCTCGAAATGCGCGCGCACCGTCGTGATGTCCAGGGTGTCGCCGCTGCGCAGCACGACGAAGGTGCAGACCACTTCGCCCAGGCGTTCGTGCGACTTGGCCACCGCGGCCACGTCGGCCACCTGTGGGTGTTTCAGCATCAGGTCCTCGACTTCCAGCGAGGAAATGTTTTCGCCGCCGCGGATGATGATGTCCTTCTTGCGATCGGTAATGGCCAGAAAGCCGTCACGGTCGAGGCGGCCGATATCGCCGGTGCGGAACCACCCGCCGGGGATGAAAGCGGCGTCGTTCAGTTGCGGGTCGAGATAGCCGAGAAACATTTCCGGACCGCGCGACAGGATTTCGCCTGCTTCGCCGATGGGCAGATCGCGGTCGTCGTCATCGATGATGCGCACTTCGTTGCCGAATGTCAGTCCGCCGTCGGTGAACAGGCGCTTGTCGAGCGGATCCGAGGGCCTGCCCCAGGAGATGGTCGGGTGTTCCGATGAGCCGTACGAACGGTAGGTGTTGAGACCGAACTTTGCGCAGCGATCCACCAGCGTCGGCGGAACGGTGGTCGCGCCGCACAGCATGTCCTTCAGCGTGCTGATGTCACGGCCGCCGGCTTCTGCCGCATCGAGGACGCCGTTGACGTGGAAGGGCGTGCCGGAGCAGGCGCCGATCTTGTAGCGCTCGATCAGTTCGGCGGCCGCATTGGCATCCCATTGATCCATCATGATGGTCAGGGTGCCGTCGATGGCGTGGCGCAGGATGCCCAGCACGCCGGCGATGTGTCCCGCGGGCCACGGCGACAGCGTGGCGGCGCCGGGTTGGATGCGACGCTGGTAGGTGCTGATCATTTCCGCCAGCAGGGTATTAGAACTGTGCAGCACGCCTTTCGGCGCGGCGGTGGTCCCGGAGGTGTACAGCAGCAGCGCCACGTCGTCCGGCGTATGGTTCGGCGCCGGAAAGCTGCCGGTGGATTTGGCGATCAGGTCCGGCCACAGGATCGCATCCGCAGGACCCTCCTTGCCGATGATGATGATCTTCTCCAGTTTGGGCGCGTCGATCTTCGCCAGGCGCTCCAGGTAATCGATGCTGCGCCAGCGGTCCGGCGAAACAAAGATCTTGGCGCCGGAGTTCTGCAGCAGGTAGCTGACTTCGCTGGGCCCGAAGATATGCACGATGGGCAGGATCACGCAGCCCAGTGCGGCGGCGGCACGGTACAGCAGGACGCCTTCCAGCCAGTTCGGCGTCTGCACGGCAATGACGTCGCCGGTGCGCAGGCCGATGGCGTACAACCCCGAGGCCAGTTCAAGGCCTTGGCGATGGATGTCGCGCATCAGGTATTCGGTGGTGGTGGTTCCCGAGTGCAGCACCATCGGCACATCAGGACATTGCGCCGCGGTCTCCGCCATGGCCTGGCCCAGTGTCTTGTCGCGCCATACGCCGAGTGCGCGCCAGGCTTCCAGATAGGGTGCGCGAAACGACTGATCGTATGGGGCCTTGAGCATCGGTGTCTCCTCCGGGAGTACGTGATTGCAGCGGATTGCAGTGGCGGGGCAGTGCGGCGTTGCGCTGTCCGCCGTTCATCGCGCTGTTCGTTGTCATGGTCGGTGCCGGGATGCGCCGTGTACTGCGCGAATCCCGGCCGCAGGAAATAGTAAGCTAATTAAATTACCCCGGCAATCGAACAGTTGCCGGGCGCGGCACACCGTGGCGGGACGATGGTGCGAGAATGCGGTGGAAACAGACAAGAATCGGACCGATATGCAAATGCACATCCTGTCAGGCGGACGCCTGATCATGAAACGCAGCGTCTACATTCCCGATGCCGCAGCCGACGAGAAGATCGAATTGCCGGTGTTGTGCGCGCTGCTCAGGCATCCGCAGGGCAACGTGCTGTTCGACACCGGTTGCCATCCGCTGGCGGCAACCGACCCCGAAGCGCGCTGGGGGGGGCTGTCGAGATTCATGAAGCTCATTTCGCCGCCGGAAGACAATCTCGTCAACGGGCTTGCCGGGTTGGGCATTGGTCCCTCGGACATCGACCTCGTGGTCAATTCGCACTTCCACACCGACCACTGCGGCTGCAACGAGTATTTCAAGAACGCCACCATTCTGTGCAGCAACAAGGAGCTCGCGGCGGCGAACGCCGAGGACGCGGTGCGGGCCGGTTACCTGCCCACGGAATGGAAGCACGGCAAGCGCTTCGATTCCTTCGACGGCCAGCGCGACGTGTTCGGCGATGGCCGCATCGTGCTGGTACCGGTGCCGGGCCACACGCCGGGCTGCATCGCCGCGCTGGTGGGTCTGGACCGGTCGGGCAGCTTCCTGGTCGCCTCGGACTCGGTGGCGATCCGCGAGTGCCTCGATCGCGACTACAACCCCAAGCCGACGTGGAATCACGATATCGCCATGGGGTCGCTGGCGGAGATCCGGCGCATCCAGGCGGCTGGTACGGAAATCATTTTCGGCCACGATGCCGCGCAATGGGACGCGCTGAAAAAGGGCGCGGACTTCTACGATTGATCTGCACGACTGAACCAGGATCGTCATGAACTACACGCCCGCCCAGCCCGAACTCACCTTGATCGCGCACATTGCGCTCCGGCTCGATGCGCCGCTCGATCTGGGCGTGATTCCGGTCGGGCGCCGCCGATTGCTGGGCATTTCGGGTGGCACGGTGTCAGGCGGACGGCTGCGCGGCGAAGTGCTGCCGGGCGGCAGCGACTGGCAGACCGTGCGCGAGGACAAGAGCGTGCTGATGGATGCACGCTATGCCATCCGCACCCTGGATGGTGCGCTGATCGGCGTGGTGGAAAGCGGCGTGCGCCATGGCCCGCCGGAGGTGCTGGCGCGCGTGGCCGCAGGCGAGGCGGTCGACCCCAGCGCCTATTACTTCCGCACCACACCGCGCTTCGAGACCGGCGACGAGCGCTACGCCTGGCTGAACAACGCGATTGCGATCAGTTCCGGTGTGCGTGCGGGCGACAGCGTGCTGCTGGATTGCTATCTGGTGGAGTGAATGGTGACGCCAGGATCGGCGCCGTGTCGCCGCTCCATCCTGCCGATCCGCGGCAACCGCAATGCGTGCCGGTGAGGATCATCTCTCCGTCTGCAATAGAATCCAGCCTGCAAAATAGTGCCGGTGGCACTTGGGAAATTTTGCGCAACACGGTGGCAAGGCAGATGCTCAAGGGCGATCTGGATCGGTAGGTAAAGGCGTCGGGCATCATTTGCCTTGATGCAGGCGCGAGCAGGGGCGACAGTCGGCCCCTGGTTGTCGGGGCAATCTGGAGTTTGAGGAGTTGACATGGCAGAACCACTGGTCGGGTTGCGCATTATCGACATGACGTCGGTACTGATGGGGCCCTACGCGACCCAGATCCTCGGCGACTACGGCGCCGACGTCATCAAGATCGAGTCTCCCGCAGGCGACACGACGCGCGGCGTCGGCCCGATGAGAACGGAGGGCATGGGGCATATCTTCCTGCACGCCAACCGCAACAAGCGCAGCGTTGTCCTCGACCTCAAGCAGCCCGCCGGGCTGGATGCGCTCATGCAACTGGCGAAGACCGCTGACGTGTTGATATCCAATGTGCGGCCTGCCGCCATGGCTCGACTCGGAGTCACCTACGAAAAGCTCGCCGAAGCCAATCCGCGCATCATCGTCCTGTCGCTGGTGGGCTATGGACAGAAGGGGCCGTATGCAGCGAAGCCCGCGTACGATGATCTGGTGCAGGGCGTGGCGGGAATTCCATCCTTGGTGGCAGCCTCCGGTACGCCGGAGCCGCGCTACGTTCCCGTGACCATTGTCGACCGCGCCGTGGCGCTCAACGCGGTGAACGCCATTCTTGCGGCGCTGTACAGCCGTGATCGCACCGGCGAGGGGCAGGCGATCGAAATTCCGATGTTCGAAACCATTACGCAGTTCGTGATGGGCGATCACCTTGGCGGTTTGACGTTCGATCCGCCCATCGGACCGGCCGGCTATCCCCGGCTGCTGACGCCGGACCGCCGTCCCTACGCGACCCGTGACGGCTACATCTGCGTTCTCGTTTACACGGACCGCAACTGGCGTGCATTTCTGGAGGAAATCGGCAAGCCTGATCTATTCGAAAAAGATCCCCGCTTTGCCACACTGGGCAAGCGCACCGAGAACATTTCGGCACTGTACGCCATGGTTTCAGAGGCGATGGCGACGCGGACCACGCGTGAATGGCTCGATACCCTCGAGCGGCTCGATATTGCTGCCATGCCGATGCATACGCCGGAATCCCTGCTGGATGATCCGCACATGCGGGCGGTCGATTTCTTTCGTGTCGTCAATCATCCAACCGAAGGCAGCATTCGAGAAATGGCGGTTCCTGGCACCTGGTCCAAGACGCAGCCGACGAGCCGACTGCCTGCGCCGAAGCTCGGGCAGCACAGCCGGGAGGTGCTGCGCGAAGCGGGCCTGGCGGATGAGGTGATTGACAAGGTAACGGGCAACAAGGCCGGTTGACCCAGTGTGGCACCCGCCTGCCGCGGCGGGCTGCTCCATTTCCCCGTCAGTGCCCGAAGATCGGCTCCAGGCGGGCTTCTGCAAGCATTCCTCTACGGCGGCGCGTTACTCGATGATGACGTTGCCAGCCTTGATCAGGCGTTGCCACTGCTCGACTTCCGCCTCGACCGCTTTCTGCATCTGCTCCGGTGTGCCGCCGATCAGGACGGCGCCGGATTTCGTGGTCATGTCGATGGTCGCCGGATCCTTGTAGATTTCGTTGAAGGCGGCATTCAACGCGTTGATCGTGTTGCGCGGTGTGCCCTTGGTGGTCGAGAAACCCATCCAGAAAATGACGTTGAATCCCTTGAAGCCGGACTCGTCCATGGTGGGCAGGTCAGGCAGGTCGGGCCAGCGCCGCAGACCGCTCACCGCCAGCATGCGCGCTCTGCCGCCTTGCGCCTGCGCCCGCACCAGGCCGATCTGGTCGAACGAGGCCTGCGTCTCGCCGGCGATGGTGGCCGTGATGGCCGGTGCCGAGCCCTTGTAATGGATGGACTCGAACTTGGCGCCCGTCATCAGGGCGAAGTTGATGGCGGCGAAGTGCGTCGACGAGCCGGGGCCGATGGTGGAGAAATTCAGCTTGCCCGGATTGGCCAGCGCGTAGTCGGCCAGTTCCTTGGGCGATTTCACCGGCAGTGACGGATTCACGTACAGGATGAACGGCCCCTCGCCGCGCATCACGATATGGTCCATGTCCTTGCGGATGTCGTAGGGCGGGTTGGCGATGCCCGAACGCACCGCCATCGTCGTGGTGGACACCACCATGGTGGTGCCGTCCGGCGTGGCATTGCGGATCTCGTTGGCTGCTGCCACGTGACCGGCGCCCGGCTTGTTATCGACGATCACCGTGCGGCCGATGCGCGTGGCCAGTTTCTCCGCGATGGGGCGGGTGGTGATATCCAGCCCGGTTCCGGCCACGAACGGAACGATGATCTTGAACGTCCGGTTGGGCAGGGCATCCTGCGCCGGCGCCGCTTGTGACAAGGCAAGGAGGATTGTCCCGAAGGCGGACAGGACAACGGTGCGTGCAGGAACGGTCTTCATGTTCGTTCTCCTCGTTGGTCGCGGCGGCGCGCGAAAAGGTTACTTCGGCAGCAGATTCAGCTTGCCGAGCAGGACGCGTGTGCTGACGAAGTTGCGCTCCCAGCGCACCTGCGCTTCACGTGCATCGGTCGGCGGATAGGCCTGGAA
>CANIIN010000159.1 GCA_947467405.1 Betaproteobacteria bacterium
AGCTTCCTCGAAAGATCTGGAAATTACGTGACTGCACATCAGTAATCGGGCGATCGGCAACCGCTCGCTCCGTTTTATGTACCTGTTGTATTGCGAGTCGGACGGATCAAATGTTCCGGGCGTTGAGTCGCCCGCGTTGTTATGCGTGGCAGAAATCGGCTCTACCAAGCCTTGGAAGGTCTATCGCCTTCGTTGTGGGCACGTTGTCGTACAGGTCTTTCGACTTCCTGGCTCGATCACGCAGAGCCCGGGGATTGTACCCCGTCAAAGGCCAAAAGTTGCTGCAAAGCCTTGAAAATTAACAGCTCACATCGTGCAGGTCAAGCAAACAGGTTGTCCCGGTGTAACGATCTGTAACAAGTAGCCCTTGAACGGGCTCATTCGGAGGCATCCGAATGATTGAACTACCCCCGTATCGGCTGTTTCGGCGCTCTGGGCACTAGTCGAAACCGCCTTGAATCAGAAAAGTGTCCGTTCTCCGGCAAACAGGCTGGGAACAGTCTCCCTGCGCCGCACCAGGATCGTGCGGCTGCCATCCACCATCACTTCCGCCGGCCTAACACGCGTGTTGTAGTTGGAGCTCATGCTCATGCCATATGCGCCGGCCGAGTAAACGGCCAGCAGATTATCCGGCTCCAGCGCCAGAGATCTGTTTCGACCCAGAAAGTCCCCGGTTTCGCAGACCGGGCCGACGATGTCGTAACGACTCTTCTTGCCGGGTCCCGGCCGCACCGGTTGGATGTCGTGCCAAGCCGAATAGAGCGCCGGCCGCATCAGATCGTTCATGGCCGCATCGACGACGGCGAAATTCTTGGCGGGGTTGTGCTTCAGGTATTCCACACGCGTGAGCAGCACGCCGGCATTGCCCACCAGGACCCGACCGGGTTCGAACAGCACCCGGACCTTCTGCTTTCCAAGGCGCTTGAAGAGTGCGCCGAGATACTCTCCCGGCGAAGGGGGTTGTTCATTGCGATAGCGGATGCCAAGACCGCCACCGAGATCGAGGTGATGGACTGATATGCCAGCCTTCCTGAGGCGAGAGACCAGTTCCAGAACGCGATCCAGCGCCTCCAGGAAAGGTGCGGTCTCGGTGAGTTGTGAGCCAATATGGCAGTCGATGCCGACCACTTCAATTCCCGGCAAGCGGGCTGCCTTGCGGTACACCGCGATGGCCTGGTCGTGCGGGATGCCGAACTTGTTCTGCTTGAGGCCAGTGGATATGTAAGGGTGTGTCTTGGCATCCACATCGGGATTGACGCGCAGAGACACGCGGGCTGTCTTGCGCATCTGGCGCGCAACCTCGGACAACCGGTCGAGTTCGCCCTCGGATTCGACGTTGAAGCACAGAATGCCGACCTTCAACGCGGCGCGCATTTCATCGCCGGTCTTGCCCACGCCGGAAAAAACCACTTTGCGCGGATTTCCGCCGGCAGCGATCACTCGCGCGAGTTCTCCTGCCGAGACGATGTCGAATCCTGCGCCCATCTTGGCAAACAGACTCAGGATGGCCAGGTTCGAGTTGGCTTTCATCGCGTAACAGATCAGCACATCCCGGCCGGCGCATGGCTCGGCGAACGACCGGTACGCCGCTTCCAGCGCGGCACGGGAATAGACGTAACACGGCGTTCCGTACCGGCGGGCAATCGCCTCGAGGGATACGGATTCGGCGTGCAGCACGCCATCGCGGCTTGCAAACGCGGTCATGATTGGCTCTAAAGAGTTACCGGCGAGGGGATTGTTGATTATTATCTGCTGGCTGGTCGGAGGCTGATTGCGCGGAATTCGCTTGCGGAAGGTACAGTGGCCCCTTGCTGCCGCAGCCTTGCAAGGGGATCAGAAACATCAGCAACGACAGGGCGGAAAAGAGCTTCATGGGATCCCGGAAAGAGGCGCAAATGGTAACACGGTCATGAATGAAAACGACTTCAACGACAGCGCCGATGCGCAGCTGGATGCGATTGTGGCGGCCTTTGATGCGAGCGGCCTGGACTGCGAGCCGGAGCGCAAGGCAGGCGGTGTGCTGGAAATCGAATTCGAGAACGGGTCACGCATGATCGTGAACCGGCACAGTATTGCGCGCGAGATCTGGGTGGCGGCGAAATCCGGTGGTTTTCACTTTCGCCTTGACGGTGATCGCTGGCTGGACACTCGCAGTGGCGCGGAACTCTTTGCCGAATTGTCGCGGCTGGCCGGGGAACAAAGCGGCTCCCAAGTGCAGCTTCGCCCCACTTAGTCACACCAGCCAGTCCGGCGACCCGCTAGAACAGTTGGCTCTTAGTGTCTTCAGCAGCGCGGTTGCCGGGTTCCGAGGCGCTTCCCTCGGGAGGCAGCGTTTCGCGCATGAAGAATTCCGGCTTGCCGTCCTGAACCTGTCGTCCCGCCTCGTTGATTTTGGCGGTGACGATTCCATCGGGCACCGGCATGAAGCTTTCCGGGACCCCTTTCAGCGCCTGACTCATATAGCCCATCCAGATCGGCAATGATGTGACGCCGCCGGTCTCCGAATTGCCCAGTTTGCGGGGCTGGTCGAAACCGACCCATGCGATGCCCACGGCGGTTGGCTGGTAGCCGTTGAACCAGGCGTCGACAAAATCGTTGGTTGTCCCGGTCTTGCCGGCCAGGTCCTGCCGGCCCAGCGACATGGCTCGCGCCGCCGTGCCATAGCGAACCACGTCATGCATCATGCTGTCCATCAGGAACGCGTTGCGGGCGTCGATGACGCGCAACGTTTCATCGCCGGCCTGCGAAGGCTGGGCCTGCGCGAGCACCGTGCCACGGTCGTCCACGATCTTGCCGACGATGTACGGCTCCACCTTGTAGCCGCCGTTGGCGAACACACTGTAACCCCGTGCCATCTGCCACAAGGTGACGGACCCGGCGCCGAGCGCCATGGTCAGGTAGGGAGGATGCTTGTCGGCGTCGAAGCCGAAGCGGGTGACGTAGTCCTGAGCGTACTGCGTGCCGATGGCCTGAAGAACGCGGATCGAAACCATGTTCTTCGACTTCGCCAGGCCGGTGCGCAGGCGCATCGGGCCTTCATACTTTCCGTCGTAGTTCTTGGGTTCCCATACCTGGCCACCGGTCAGGAATGGATCGACGACCACCGGCGCATCGTTGACTACCGTGGCCGGGGTGAAGCCCTTTTCCAGCGCTGCGGAATAGATGAACGGCTTGAATCCCGAGCCCGGTTGGCGCCATGCCTGCGTGACGTGATTGTATTTGTTGCGATTGAAATCGAAACCGCCGACCAGCGCCCGAATCGCGCCGTCCTGCGGGTTGACTGACAAGAAGCCAGATTCGACTTCCGGCAACTGCAGGATCTGCCAGGCGCCCTTTTCATCCTTGTTGATCCGGACGATGGCGCCGCGGCGCAGGCGCTTGTTCGGCGCGGCTTTGTCGTCCAGTGCGCGGGCGGCGAATTTCAGCCCTTCGCCGCTGATCGTGACCGGTTCTCCGCCACGGCGGAAGACCTTCACGGCGCGGGTATTGGCCTCCAGAACCAGTCCGGCGACGAGGTCATCGCTGTCGGAGTGATCGGACAGCGCATCGTCATAGGCTTCGTCCGTGTTCTCGATGAGTTCGGCGTAGCCTTCCGGCCCGCGATAGCCATGGCGCTTGTCGTAATCCAGCACGCCCTTGCGCAGCGACAGATAGGCGGCTTCCTGTTCCGCCTTCAGGATCGTCGTGTAGACGCGGAAGCCCTTTGTGTACACATCGTCCGGGTAGCGTTCGTAAAGCATCTGTCGCACCATCTCGGCCACATATTCTGCGTGGATGCCGTAGTCGTTTGCGTCCTGCTTCACGGTTAGCGGCTCATTCTGGGCCTGGGCAAGCTGTGCGTCATTGAGGTAGCCCAGTTCGTTCATTCGCCTCAGGACATACATCTGTCGTTGCTTGGCGCGCTTGGGATTGACGACCGGGTTGTAGGATGACGGTGCCTTGGGCAATCCCGCCAACATGGCCGCTTCGGCTGGCGAAAGCTGCTGCAATTGCTTGCCGAAGTAGGTTTGGGCCGCCGCGGCAAAGCCGTACGCGCGTTGACCCAGGTAGATCTGGTTGATGTAGAGCTCCAGAATCTGTGCCTTGCTCAGACTGGCCTCGATGCGGAAAGCCAGCAGAACTTCGTATATCTTCCGCGTCAGGGTTTTTTCAGAAGACAGGAAGAAATTCCTGGCCACCTGCATGGTGATGGTGGATGCTCCCTGGCGCTTCCCGCCGCTGACGACGTTTGAATAGGCCGCCCGGGCCACGCCAAGGAAATCGACGCCGGAATGCTGATAGAAGCGCTCGTCTTCGGCTGAAATGATGGCGTTTTTGACCAAGTCCGGCACGTTGTTGATGCGGACGACTGAGCGGCGTTCTTCGCCGAATTCGCCGATCAAGGCGCCATCCGCGGTGTAAACCCGAAGGGGCACTTTGGGTTGGTAGTCGGTCAGCACTTCAATGGATGGCAGATTGGGGTAAGCCAGCAGGAGGATGAAGCCCAGCAACGCGCCCCCAAGCACGGCGGCTCCGGCGAGCAACAGGGCCGGAAAAGTGATCCATCGAAAAGACATGCCTTGGAGTTCCTGAGTGATTGGCGGCCAAATCAGGCCGGGTCAGCGCACCCCCCCCGGAAAATCGGGTTCCCGAGGGAGTGGGAAGGTGCCCATTATAGGCAATGCAACGGTTCTGAATGCAACGGGCAGCGGATTGCTGGCGAGAAATAATTGCTTTACAGTGTGGGGGGTTGTTGCTAGGATTTAACGTGGATTATACTTTATGCTCGTAACCGGCCATAGCTGAAAGGAAATTTGGGTTTGGAACTCAATTTCGACATCTTCAAGCCCAAGGCACCGCCACTCTTTGGCATGGACATCAGTTCATCGTCCGTCAAGATGGTGGAGATGGTGGACGCCGGAAAGGGCTCCATCCGGGTTGAGCGCTATGTCATAGAGCCGCTCGCCAAGGATGCCGTGCTGGACGGCAACATCGCCAACCTCGAAGCGGTCGTCGAGGCGGTGACCCGTGGCTGGAAAAAGCTTGCGACGCGCACAAAAAACGTTGCCATGGCCCTGCCGACGGCGGCGGTCATTACCAAGAAGATCATTGTTCCCGCCGGGTTGCGCGAGGAAGAACTCGAAATCCAGGTTGAGGCCGAGGCCAATCAGTACATTCCGTTTGCGTTGGAGGAGGTCAATCTCGATTTCCAGGTGGTCGGACCGTCCCCGTCGGGACCCGAAGAAGTTGAAATCCTGATCGCGGCGTCCCGCAAGGAGAAAGTGGAAGACCGCGTAGCGGTGGCCGAAGCGGCCGGGCTGAAGGCCATCTGCATGGATGTCGAATCCTATGCCACCCAGACCTCATTTGACCTGATCAAGCGACAGTTTCCGAACGATGGCGCCGAGCAGAACATCGTGCTGGTCGATATCGGCGCCAACGTGATGAATATCACCGTCCTGCGAAATGATCAGTCGGTTTACACGCGTGAACAGGCCTTTGGCGGATCGCAACTGACCCAGGACATCATGCGCCAGTACGGCATGAGCCAGGAAGAAGCCGAGGCGGCCAAGCGTTCGGGCGGGCTGCCGGAGAATTTCGAGTCCGAAGTGCTGCGACCCTTCATGGAAAACGCCGCGCTCGAGATTCAGCGCGCCATGCAGTTCTTCTTCACGTCAACGCCGTACAACTCGGTGGAGCACATTCTGCTCACTGGCGGAACGGCGGTCGTGCCAGGCCTGGATGACGTCGTCTCGACCCGAACCCAGGTCAATACGGTGGTCGCCAATCCCTTCGCCAACATGGCCATTTCGCCACGCATCCAGCTTGCCCGGTTGGTGGCCGATGCGCCGTCGCTCATGATCGCGTGTGGCCTCGCCATGCGGAGGTTTGATCCGTGATTCGCGTCAATCTACTCCCGCATCGCGCGGAACGCCGCAAGGCGCAGCGCAAGCACCTTGCCATTCTGGCCGGCATGGTGGCGGCGCTCGCCATCTCGATCGTTGTTCTGGTTCACGGCGTCATTGCCGGATACATCTCCATCCAGACCGACCGCAACGAATTCCTGAAGAAGGAAATTTCCCAGCTGGACAAGGAAATTGACGAGATCAAGAAGTTGAAGGAAGACATCACGGCATTGCTGGCCCGGAAACAGGTTATCGAGCGGTTGCAGTCGGATCGCGCACAGTCGGTCTACCTTCTGGAGCAGCTTGTTCGTCAGGTTCCGGACGGCGTCTATATCAAGTCGGTCAAGCAGCAGGGCATCAAAGTCAATTTGACAGGCTACGCACAGTCAAACGCCCGCGTTTCGACGCTCATGCGCAATATTGCGTCTTCACCGTACCTCGAGAATCCTGACCTCGTGGAGATCAAGTCAGCAACCGTCGCCAACAAGCGCGTGGCTGAATTCACCATGAACCTCAGTTTGAAGCGCCAGCAAGCGGATGATGCGGCTGCGGCTGGTGCAACAAAGGGCGGAGCCGCGGCAAAGGGCGGCGCTGCGGCTGCTGCGAAAAAGGGCTAGGCGGACGTCAT
>CANIIN010000160.1 GCA_947467405.1 Betaproteobacteria bacterium
AGGAAAAACTTCAATGGATTGAACACCAGCTAGACCACCGTCCACGCAAGTGTCTCGGCTACCTCACACCACATGAGGTACTCTTCAACCTCAAGCCCACACCCGTCGCACTTCGAACTTGAATTCACAGATTCCCCTCGAGAACTACAGGCCGATGCCGGCCATGGCCATGGCCATGGCGTTGTAGCGCGGGCCGGCCACCGCCGACAGCGGGCAGATCCGTTCGAGCGCCTGCAAGTCCATGGCAGTCAGGTCCACGTCCAGCGCGCCGATGTTCTCGTCCACGCGCTTGACCCGTCGCGTGCCGGGAATCGGCACGACGTCGTCGCCGCGCGCCAGCACCCAGGCCAGCGCCAACTGTGCGGTGGTGATGCCCTTGGTCACGGCGTACGCGGCCAGATTGTCCACCAGGATCTTGTTCTGCGCGAAGTTCTCCGGCAGGTAACGCGGCATGGTCCCCGCGCCGCGCGAGTCCTTGGGCTTCTGCAGTTGTTCCAGCCCGCTGATGGCGCCGGCGAGGAAGCCGCGCGCAAACGGCGAATAGGCGACGAAGCCGATGCCCAGTTCGCGGCAGGTCGGCAGCACCGTGTCCTCGATGTCGCGCGACCACAGCGAATACTCGCTCTGCACGGCGGCGATCATGTGTACGCTGTGGGCGCGGCGGATGGTGGCGGCGCCGGCTTCGCTCAAGCCGAGGTAGCGTATCTTGCCGGCCTTGACCAGATCGGCCATGGCGCCCACCGTCTCTTCGATGGGCGTGCGCGGATCGACGCGATGCTGGTAGTAGAGGTCGATGCAGTCCACGCCCAGCGCCTTCAGGCTGGCATCGCAGGCGGCTTTCAGATAGGTCGGCGTGCCGTTCACCGGCAGCATGCCCTTCTCGCCGATGCGCAGGCCGAACTTGCTGGCAATGATCACCTTGTCGCGGCGGCCCTTCAACGCGCGGCCGAGCAGCGCCTCGTTATGGCCGCTGCCGTACAGCTCGGCGGTATCGAGAAAAGTCACGCCGTGGTCGATGGCGTGATGGATCACCTCGATCGACTGCACTTCGTCGGACTCGCCATAGGCCATGCTTATGCCCATGCAACCCAATCCCAGCGCCGATACCTTGAGGCCGGAGCGGCCGAGTTCTCTTGTCTGCATGGTTGCTTTCCGCAAATAGGAATGACGAGGAAAGAATATTGTACTGGGCGTCCCGTTGCACTGGACGAATTGCGGTGGTGGCGTCCAGACGGACTTCGACAGGCACTTCAGGGACAACGCAGGGGCGGTATGGCTGCTGCGTGCGGCGTCGCTATTCGAACTTCATGTTCAGGCTCTGGATCAGCTTTGACCACACCTCGGTCTCGTTGGCGAGCACGCGGCCGAAGTCTTCCGGCGGGCCGGACAGGGTGTACTGACTGAGCTTGGCGAAGTGCGCTTTCGATTCGGCGTCATTGCTGACGGCGTTGAAGGCGGCGTTCAGCGCATCGACCACATTCTTCGGGGTGCGCGCCGGCGCACCGATGCCGGACCAGCTGGGGAAATCGAACGCGCTGATGCCCGCCTCACTCATGCCCGGCACGCCGTCGAAGCTGCGCGCGGTGGTGAGCGCCAGCAGTCGCAGCTTGCCGCCATCGGCCTGTCCGCGCGTGATCGACAGCGTATCCATGCCGATGTGGATCTGGTTGCCGATCACCGCCGTCACGCTGTCGCCCGAACCCTTGAACGGCACATGGACCAACTGCATGCCGACGCGCTGGCTGAGCAATTCGAATATCAGGTTCTGCAGGCTGCCCATGCCCGACGAGGCGTAGTTCAACTGGCCGGGACGCGCCTTGGCGTAGGCGATGAATTCGCCCAGCGTTCTCACCGGCAGCGCCGGGTTCACATAGAAGGCCAGCGGTCCGACCACCAGGCCGGCCACCGGTCGGATGTCGCGACGCACGTCGAAGGGCGGCTGCGCCTTGGCCGAGGCGATGGTGGTCCCCGCTGTCATCAACAGGATGTTGTAACCGTCCGGTGCGGCAGCGATCAGTTGCTGTACGGCCAATTGCGCCGCGGCCCCGGGACGGTTCTCGATCACCACCGTCTGCCCCAGTGGTGCGCTGACACGCTGCGCGTAATAGCGGCCCGTGGCGTCGATCGATCCGCCGGCGGCAAAGCCGACCAGCATGCGCAGCGGTTTGACGGGGAAGTTCTGCGCCAGCGCCGGCGCGACCAGGCAGGCCAGCGCAACCAGTACCCCGCACACCGTTCGGCATGCTGGATGAAGTGACGTCTCCATGCGGTCCTCTCTTCTGAAACGGCGTATCGACAGGGCATCTTACCGGCAGGGAGGTTGCTGCGTTGCAGAACACTTGTCCACGAAGGGAATGGCGATTTGTGTAATCATTTCGCTCCGCACCGCTATTGCCGTGACAAGCGTGACGTGAAAACAAGCGTGACGTCAGCACAACGCTCGTGGCATCAGGCATCGATGACTTTACCGGAGGAGACACCATGAGCCCTATCCGTCGCCGCATCATTGCGGCCGCTGTCCTGACCGCGCTGTGCGCTGCAGCCGTGCCGCCACTGGCACAGGCGCAGACTTTCCCGACCAAGCGCTTCACGTTCTACGTCGCCAGCACGGCTGGCGGCAGTCTCGACATCATGGCGCGGCTGTTCGCCGACCAGCTGCGCAAGAAGACCGATCAGGCCATCCTCGTCGAAAACCGCCCCGGCGGCAACGACACGCTGGCCATGGGCGCCATGGTGGCAGCGCCCGCCGACGGTCACAGCATGGTGATCTCCGGCAACCACATCGCGCACCTGTTCGTGAAATCCGTGCCCTACGAACTCCCCGCGATCACGCCGGTCACCATTCTTGCGCAGACGCCGTTCACCATCGTCGCCAGCAAGTCCAGCAACTTGAAGAACATCAGCGAGTTCGTCGCCCATGCCAAGGCCAACCCCGGCAAACTCACGCAGGGGGCGGTGGCCGGTCTGCACGCGCTGGAGATGTACGCCGCGCAGTTCGCGCTCGGTTTCCAGGCCAACGTGATTCCGTACAAGGGTTTCGCGCCGCTGGAGACGGCGGTGATGTCGGGCGAGGTCGATTCGAGCATCTTCGGCAACCTCGCCAAGGTGAAGAGCGGCCAGATCACCGCCATCGTCACCGCCGGCGACAAGCGTAATCCGGACATTCCCGATGTGCCGACTTTCAAGGAGCTTGGCATTTCGTATGAGCCGCGCGCCAGCTACTCGGTGTGGGCGCGCAGCGACACGCCGCCGGACCTGCTGGAGCGCGTGAATCGGGAGGCGCAGGAACTGGTGCAGTCTCCGGATTGGACCGAGCGCATCACCAAGGGGTTCGGCATTCCGCCCGTCGGTTCGACGCGCGAAGTCGCGCGCAACTACATGACCAGGGAATTCCAGTCGTACAAGGCCGTTGCCGAACGCGCCGGCATCAAGCCGCAATAATGTCGATGCGATGATCCCGCTGCATTGATCCCACTGCGTTGATTCTGCCCTGGCATTCGACAGGCGCCGGGCGGAATCAACGTAATATCGGTTGCTGACTACAATAGGCGCCTTGCCGGCAGATGCCGGAGAGCTCGAGGAACACCATGTCTGAACCGAAAATCTCCATGGAGTCGCTGATCTCGCCGGAGATGCGTGCTGCCGTCGGCCGCGAGTATCAATGGGCGACGTCCTACCCGATCGATGCGTCGGACATCCGGCGCTGGGCCATCGCCGTGTACTACCCGGAAAAGCCGCCGCCGCTGTACTGGGATGAGGACTACGCGAAGAAGACGCGCTGGGGCGGCATCGTCGCCCCGGAGGAATTCAACCCCTTTGCCTGGATGCGCGCCGATCCGCACGGCGATATGGGTCAGGAAGCCAAGCGACCCTGGCCGGAGCTGTACCTCGGCATCACGCCGCCCGAGACGCGCGCCAACATCCTCGCCACGCTGGACGTGGAATGCACCGGCGTGCGCATGCGCGTCGGCGACGTGATCCGTTCGGTCACCAGCCTCGGCGGCTACGAGGAGCGGCCCGGCCGCATGGGCATGATGCTGTTTTCCACGAGACTGGAGCGCTGGACCAACCAGCGCGGCGAACTCGTCCGCACCTATCGCCAGGTGCTCATTCGCTACAAATAAGGAAACACTGATCAAGGGGGCCGCAGTTACGAAAATGAGCCCCCTTGAAAATCCCCCACTTCAGAAGGAAGCGCTGTGCGCCTTTGCTCAATTTACGCACTTGTTCAGTGCTTCCATAACCAATAGGGTCCGTCATGCCTGCTCCACTCAACATCCAGCCGGGCGCCACCGTCCCGGTGTTCCGCCGCGAAGGCACCCTGCAGCACTGGAACCGCTATGCCGGCGTGAACTATGAATTCGCCGACCATCACATGGACGACGCCGTCGGCCGCCATGAGGGATTCGAAGCGGCGTTCGGCATGGGCCCGCTCATGCATGCCTACATGCACACCATGCTGCGCGATTGGATCGATCCCGACGTGGGGCGCGTGGCGGCTGTCGTTATGCAACTGCGCAAGCCCTTCATCCGCGGCACCAGCTTCATCGCGTCGGGCACCGTCAAGGCGGTGATTGATGAGGGTGGCGAGCGGCATGTCGATCTGGACATCTGGGCCGACAACGACAAGGGCGAACGCCTCGCCACCGGTACCGCCAAGGTCGTTCTGCCGGTCTGATCACGCATCGCTCGCGCGTGAACCGCGCGGACGCCATTCACTCAACAGCAAGGCTGGAGAACCCGTCATGCCCACACCACCTACCGTCCTCTGGACCTTCCACGGTTCCGCACTCGTCCACGATTACGACGCTGCGGTGAAGCAGCTCGGCCGCCTGATCGGCCTGCGCCCCATCGAATTCTCCGACAGCACCGATCCGCTCATCGCGCGCAAGGGCGGCATGACGTGGATCGCCGACAACAGCATCGAGCTGGTGCAGCCGACGGTGCCCAGCGGCGGCCCGGCCAAGATGCTGGCGCGCAACGGCCCCGGCATGTTCTGTTTCGCCGTGCACGTGTCGAACCTGAAGGAGACCACCGAGTGGTTCGACCACATCGGCGTGAAGTGGGTGGGCAGCGTCGAAGGCTGTTTCATCTTCACGCACCCCAAGGACACCGCCGGCATCTACCTCGAGTGGTCGCAGATGGACGGCCGGCGCGAATGGGAACCGCGCTTTGGCGCCAAGGTGCCGCCGGTGCCCGGCAAGCCGCTCATTAACGTGATGCGCATCGATCACTGGGGCGCGCTTGTTGGGAATGGGCCGACGGATCCGGAGGCGACGTTCAACCTCATGCAGAAGATGTGGCCGGCGCCGGTGCTGTGGAAGAATCTCGACGCGCCGCACGATAAACCTTACACCGCGTTCTGGGCCGGCGACGGCGTGTTCGCGTTGTATCGTTGCCCGGAGTCGGCCGACGAGATGGAACGCCTGTGGGGCATCCGCGATGTCGGTCCGCGCCAGCATCTGATGTCGCTGTACGTCGACGACCTGAAATCTGCTGAAGCGGTGTTCAAGCAGGAGGGTATCCGTATCCTGCGCGGCAGCGCCAAGGAAGGCCTGATCATCACGCATCCCGCCGACCTGCACGGCATCATCATCGCGTGGACCGACAAGGCCGTGGGCCATCTCGCGTCGTAGTACGGAACGGTACTGCCCGAAGAGTCGCACCAGACGGACCTCTTCGGGCAGTGGGCGCAATAGCTACTCCGCGGCGACAGCGGCGCGAAGAATCAGCAGCGGGATACCGCTATCATTGACGGATCGCGTCCAACTTTTCCGGAACATTCCGTCATGAAATCCCTTCGCCTCCTGAAGTTGCTGCAGCGCCGTGTCGGCGCCGTATCCATCGCCTGCCTCGCGGCTGCATCGTTTGTTACCTCGCCAGCCGTGGCTGCCGACTATCCGACCAAACCGGTGAAGATCGTGATCGGCTTTTCCGCCGGTGGCGGCGCGGACCTCAACCTGCGCCTGATCGCCGGACATCTCTCCACCGATCTCGGCCAGCAGGTGCTGGTGGACAATCGTCCCGGCGCCAGCGGCGTGATCGCGGCGCAGTATGTCCTCACGCAACCGGAAGACGGCTACACCCTGCTGTATGCCAGCACAGCGCTGGTGATCCATTCGGCCAAGGACAAGCCCACCATCAATCTCAAGACGCAGTTCTCGCCGCTGTCGATCTTCGGCCGCGTGAACTATGTGATGTTCGTGCCAGCCGCCCTGCCGGCGAAGACGCTGGGTGAATTGATCGCCTGGGCCAAGGCCAATCCCGGCAAGCTGAACTATTCGTCCGTCGGCATCGGCAGCACGGGTCACCTGGGCTTCGAAGTCTTCAAGCGCGTGGCGGGCATTAACGGCACGCACATTCCGTTCAAGAGCACGGCGGCGACGACCGCGGCCGTTGCAGCAGGCGATATTCAAGTGGGCCTGGAGCCGATGTCCGCCGTGCGGCCGCTCATGGATGCGGGCAAGCTGCGCGTGCTGGCGCTGGCCTCACCCAGGCG
>CANIIN010000161.1 GCA_947467405.1 Betaproteobacteria bacterium
CGGAAGCTCAATCCTGGACTCCTGAATGTGCAGGAAATAGCGGTCATACAACGTCTGTAGACCCAGATAATCGAATTTCTGATCCCGGCTTGAGTCAATCGCCGCACCAAGTTTCTTAAGATCAAAGGTGCCGAGCTTTGGATCCAGCAGTTCTTCCTTGATGCCCTTCCTGACAAATTCAGGGAAATACTCCGCATATCGGGTCTTCATTTCCTGCTGCGAGACAACCTCCCCCAGCACTTCGGAGCGGATTGTATGCAGTAGCAGGCGTGCCGTGACATATGTATAAGCCGGCTCCCGTTCAATCATCGCCCGAGCGGACATGATTGCAGACTTGCGCAACTCCTCGACCGGGACCCCATCGTAGACATTCTTGAGCGTTTCGGTAACGATCAGATTGGGGTCCACCTCACTGCCCAGAGCCTCGCAGGCCGACTGAACAAGGCTGTTCAATTCCGACAAATCAAGCGGCTTCCTGATGCCGCGGTCGAGAACAGTGAGACTGGGAGCTTTAGAAGTTTTCTTCTGAGCAACTTCCTTAGCCCGCGCTTCGGAACGCTTTTGACGATAAAGCACGTAAGTACGGGCCACTTCATGCTCACCGGACCTCATCAGTGCCAATTCCACCTGATCCTGTACATCTTCAATGTGGAAAGTGCCACCGCCTGGCTGACGTCTTAGCAGTGCGGAAACAACCCCTTCAGTCAACTTGCTAACCAACTCCCTTATTCTGGCGGATGCTGCTCCCTGCCCCCCCTCGACTGCTAGAAAGGCTTTGGTCATCGCGACCGAAATTTTGGCGGGCTCAAATCCGACGACGGCGCCATTGCGGCGGATGATTCTATGCTGCGAAAGAATTTGATCGGTCTCGGAAGATTGCTGAATTGTATGCATGCTAGCGCCTGCAGAAGACGGTACTGAAGAAATATCTGCGGCGGTTTGCATACGGAATCTCCTCTGATCCTATTGTTTTTTGAATTCGATATGAAGCAGGCAGTCGACCACCAGAACCACATCCGCGACTACCACCCAAGTAGCCGGATGCACCTTGCCAATTTCACGGAATGACACCTTCATGACCACAATATATAGTACCTCGCCAGTACCTTGCAACTAATTCTAGTGCG
The DNA here is from genome assembly GCA_947467405.1 of Betaproteobacteria bacterium. Lineage (GTDB taxonomy): Bacteria > Pseudomonadota > Gammaproteobacteria > Burkholderiales > SG8-39 > CAIYPG01. The sequence goes on from CANIIN010000161.1 coordinate 1,128, forward strand.
CCGAACGGCAAGTTGCAAGCACACGGATCTGCCGAGGGCAAGATCAGAATGCGTCAAATAAGGGGGGAATGATCTTCACGGCGACCGCAACGACATCGCCGGAATCGCGGTAGCCGCCCGCGCAGCGACGCACTCATGGAAGGCCTCCGGAGCGGGTAGGCTTCTCAAAGGTCTGCGTGATCTGGAGAGCTGCTTGCTAGCCCTAGCCTCTCAGCTGGTGGCGGACCCCGACCATCAATCGGCGACCATCGATCTAACTGCAGCCCAATCGAGCATTGGTCCGGGATCAGACTTTCTATCGGGCGCGACATCCGAATGCCCAACAATGTCCCGAATCGGGTAGCGAGCCTTGACCAAGGCAATCAAGTTCGATAACGAAAAATATTGCGCCGCAGCGTATGGAATATCGTCCGCCCCCTCCAATTCGATCCCAATGGAAAAATCATTACATTTCTCGATACCACGCCACGACGACAGCCCAGCATGCCAAGCGCGATTTGCGCATGGCACAAATTGAACCGCCCCCCCATCCCTGCGAACAAGAAAATGAGCGGAAACCCGGATTCCTAGCAAATCACCGTAATAGGGATGACTGGAATGGTCCAGTGTATTGCAGAAAAATCTCTCAATCCCGTCGCCACGGAACTCACTTGGAGGCAGGCTAATGCCGTGAATGACGAGAAGGGATACATCGGTACCAGCCGGGCGCTGGTCCAAATTCGGCGAGACTACCTGCTTGGCAAAAGCAACGACACCGAATTCGTCGATTTCAGGCATAGGTACGGCGCATTCAATCGATGCCAAGTCTGGCCATTCGATACCTCAGTCCCCGGAATGTGATGCCAAGAATCTTTGCAGCTGCGGTTCTATTGAATCGCGTGGCCTCCAGCGCCTTGAGGATGGCTTCCTTCTCAATCCGATCAAGGTATTCGGGCAATGGCAACGACACGTCAGTCAGAGAATCCCGACGGTCAATTGGGCCAGAATAATCCACGCCCAATCTGGAGGGCACTAGCTGAAGATCATCGGCATGTATGACATCCGCAGCCGATAGCGCAACAGCCCTCTCCAAGATATTTTCAAGCTCACGGACATTACCCGGGAAATCGTACCTGACGAGAGACTTAATAGCATCTTCTGCCAGGCGCGACGGGGCGTCACGTTGTCCTGTTGCAGCAATGCGCTTTAGGATGAGTACGGCCAAGGTTCCAATGTCATCACGACAATCACGCAGCGGAGGCATCTTCAACTCGATAACCGCCAGGCGATAGTAAAGATCCTGCCTGAATCGCCCGCCCCCGACCAACACAGCAAGATCCTGATGAGTCGCACAAATCAATCGTACATCCACAGGTTCTTCCAGATTTGCACCTACCTTGCGCACCTTCTTTTCCTGGATCGCTCTAAGAAGTTTCACCTGCATACCTGTTGGAAGTTCCGCAATTTCGTCCAGAAACAGGGTCCCGCCAGCGGCTGCCTGAAAAAATCCATCGCGATCTGCATCAGCGCCCGTGAATGCACCCTTCCTGTATCCGAAAAATTCGCTCTCCATTAGATTGTCCGGAATTGCACCGCAATTCACTGCGATGAATGGGCTGCCCTTCCGACTACTCTTCGCATGAATCAGCCTGGCAGCCAATTCTTTGCCACTCCCAGACTCACCTGAGATGTATATGGGCGCCTGACTTCTTGCAACCTTATCAATTAGGCCTCGCACCTGCTCCATGGCAGAACTATCACCGATGAGCTCCAAGGACTCTGAGGGCAAAGACTGCACTTTTGCAGGTATTGCAAGCGCAGATTTGATCAACGAACGAAGCTGCTCAAGCGATAGCGGCTTCGTAAGGTAGTCAAATGCACCGGCCTTTAAGGCCGCCACGGCGGTTTCCGGGCTTCCAAACGCCGTAATCACTGCGACAGGCAGATCATTCCCCTCAACTGCGATATGCCTCACCAATTCCAATCCATCTCCGTCAGGGAGCCGCATGTCCGTCAAGCAGAGGTCAAACTCTCGTTCAGACATCAGCGCCTTGGCTTCCGCAATAGAAGCCGCGGCTTCCACCTCAAGCCCCATGCGGAACAGCGACATTTCAAGCAATTCTCGAATATCGGGCTCATCATCGACTACAAGGACGGTCTGCCCCACCCGTCGACCGCGGCGTAGGCTGTCACGTGTCATGTTGGAGCGGATTTCCATAGAACCCGGAAGTCGGCGCCGTCGTGCCCGTCAACATAATCAAGTGTCGCGCCGTTGGCCGCGCATAATTCTCTAGCAATGTAAAGGCCGAGCCCCGTTCCACCGCTATAGGTTGTGAAAAATGGCTCAAAGAGCTGCGCCTGAAGTTCTGCAGGAACACCACCGCCATCGTCAATGACATGCATTTCCAATCCGTGCCGGCGACGAACCACACGAATAAGGACACTGCCCCTATTCTTGGTGCAATGCCTCCAAGCATTTCGAACCAGATTCCAGATGATCTGATTAAAATGAACAGGATCGACCTCAACCTTTCTTCCTTCCGAAATATCAAATGTCAAAACACCCTCGTCAATCCTCTCGATTTGACTGAACTCTTGAACAAATGACTTGATGGCGTCACCCAGATCTATCTCCTGACGCTTGGCCCGATCACGTCGAGACAACTCAAGTACATCACGCACCATTCGATCCAGTCGATTCGCATTGTCTCGAATGATTGTTACCAAACGACGGGTTTGCGCATCTCCCCCGATATCAACCAACAAGTCACCAGCGTGAGTAACCGCTGAGAGTGGATTTCGTATTTCATGGGCAATATTCGCCGTCAACCGCCCGAGTGCAACCAATTTCAGATGCTGCGCCTGCTCCTCTAGACGCGACTGATCTTCAAGGAATACCAGTGTAAAGCTTCCACCATCAACACCAACATTGACAAAACGGGTTCGCACGTTACGACCCGTTTCGCCCATTTTCATGGTTTGACTATAGTCAGGCCGTCCCGACCGCCAGGCCGACAATCTTTCCGCCAGTTCAGCAGAATACATTTCAATCTGATCCAACTCAGGTGCGGCTCGCCCAAGCAGTATGGTCACTGCGGGGTTTTGCTGTTGCACAAGGCCATTTGAATCGACAACCAGAATTCCATCCTGCACATCCTGAATGACTAGTTGATTGATCCGAAGCTGATTCGCGAGATCAATACCACGCTGCCGCGCAACTCGCTCGTTACGAATCACCCGCTGCGCCAACTGATTGGTGATCAAGGCAGTCGCGAAGTATCCAATGGAAAGTAGTCCCGGCTGCAGAAAGTTCGCGGTACTCGCATCGTGCACCAGCACCCAGTAGGACTGCTCAAGAAGCAACGCTATCGAGGCAATAGCCGCATAGAACAGCATGAGGATGCCACGACTCACCAGCGCCGCACCGGCAAGTGATATCAGAAGCATCACCCCTATGCCGCTCCGAAAGCCTCCTGATGCGTACATCATCAGTATGAGTGCAACGATATCGGCCAGAACATGAACCGACAATTGAAGATCAAAGTATGCAGGCCACTTGCGCATTGCCGCCTGGAACAGCACGGCAAGCCCCAGATATCCCGCACTGGCGTAGAGGAATAATCGAATGGAATGGGACCCAAGGTTCAGCAGATCCCCATACATTACGACAGCCAGGAGAAAAACCGCGGAAACGGCTATCCGGTAGAAATTGAAGTACTTGAGAGAAACCCAAAATGACTCAATCGAGTCGGACTGTGCTTCGCCTGACCGCAAACCAGCAAGAGACACCGATTGCACGTCAAATGCGTTGATCACTGCGAACCAACCTTGCTCAAGGAGTGATCTTCAGAACAGTAAAATTTTCCGGATCGCTCGACTGCCCCGCTCCTTGGGACGTTTACAGCACAAAGTGAGCAAGACACCATGATCTCTGAGACTGGACTAGATTGATTTCTTGCAGCATCACGCCGCCGCTTTCGCCTATGCCCTGCCCACAACACATAGGCAATGCACATCAATACTCCCCAGAATAGAAACTTTCCCACGAAATTTCCTATTAAGAATCTGCAGGACAAGTCAAGACATAGAACACGCCTGAACTCACTTCGAGATAGGGGCAGAACATGGGGGGGAATGTTCTGAAGCGGAATTGGTCGGGGTGAGAGGATTCGAACCTCCGACTCCTGCGTCCCGAACGCAGTACTCTACCAGGCTGAGCTACACCCCGATTCCGTTTAACGACTTCGCTGAATGGCATCTTAAGTAAGGGGATTTTGCAATCAAAATCTCGATCACCCGTAGCGACCAAGTCAATGGTCACGCTCAACCGCGAAGAATGACAATTCTAGCAGAGAATCCTTGTACTTTGAACTCTTCAGTTCAACGATTGCGTCACGACATTTTTCAGCTTCCTGGGTCGCAGCTGCCTTGGCATAGTCTAGTGCGCCAGTAGACTGAATAGCAGCCATGACATCGGCAAATCCAGCCCTTCCACCTTGCTCAATCGCCTGACGCACCACCTGCATTTGTTCAGGTGAACCATTCTGAAGTACATGAATCAATGGCAATGTCGGCTTGCCTTCATTTAGATCATCACCAAGATTCTTTCCTGTACTCGCAGCGTCCCCTGAATAGTCGAGTACATCGTCGATCAATTGAAACGCTGTGCCAATATGCATCCCGTACTGTCCAAGCGCTTCAACATGAGCGTCTGGCACGCCCGCGATGAGTGCTCCAAGTTGCGCAGCGGCTTCAAACAATTTAGCAGTCTTGCGACGAATCACTGTGAGGTATTCCGCCTCCGTGATGGCGGTATTATGGGCATTCAATAACTGCAGTACTTCCCCTTCCGAAATGGTATTGGTTGCATCTGCAAGTACACGAAGAATCCGCATATCTCCGGTCGCCACCATCATCTGGAACGCCCGAGAGTATAGAAAGTCGCCGACCAGCACGGAGGCTGCATTGCCAAATTCTGCGTTAGCCGTTTTTCGTCCCCGACGAAGTTCAGACTCGTCCACCACATCATCATGAAGAAGTGTCGCCGTATGTATAAACTCCACTACCGCCGCCAGTTCATGATGGCGATTCCCGCCAGCGTATCCGCACGCCAGCGCGGAAAGGAGGACCATTGAGGGTCGCAATCGTTTACCCCCACTACCGATGATGTGTTCTGCAATGGTCTTGATGATGACCACATCGGAATCCAGGCTACGACGAATGATTTCATCAACAACCCTCATGTCATCCGCTATGACTGAGCGAATTCTGTCAGCGCTAATGGTAGTTGAGATTTGCAATTTTTAATCTTTAATAATCAATTTGTTACGCCGTATTCGGGATGCGTGAAAGTAGCTGATGACC
>CANIIN010000162.1 GCA_947467405.1 Betaproteobacteria bacterium
CGATCGCCACGTTCTTCAATGCCTCCTTGGCGCGCCACCAGCTGTTGGCGACCACGGCCACGGCGTTCTCGTCCACGCTCAGCACCTTGATGATGCCGCGCGCGTTTTTCGCGCGGCTGTCGTCGAAGGACTTCACCTTGCCACCGAACACCGGGCATTGCGCGATGGCGGCGTACACCATGCCGGGCAACTGCGTATCAATGCCGTAGCGCTGCGTGCCGTTCACCGAGGCGGGTATGTCGATGCGCTGCTTGGACTGGCCGGCGATGGTCCAGTTCTTCGGATCCTTGAGCGTCACGTCCTTCGGCGCGTCGAGCTTGGCGGCGGCCATGGCCACCTTGCCGTAGGTGGTGCGGCGTGTCGACGCCGCATGGGTGATCACGCCCTTGACGGCGGCGCATTCGCCGGCGGGCACGCCCCAATCGTTCGCAGCGGCCTGGATCAGCATGGCGCGCGCCGAGGCGCCGGCCTTGCGCAGGTAGTCCTGCGAATTGCGGATGGTCTGGCTGCCCACCGAGCCCATGTTTCCCCAGGCGCGCTTCCTGCGCACATGCTCGTTGGTGTCGGCGTATTCGATGCGCACCTTGTTCCAGTCGCAGTCGAGTTCCTCGGCCACCAGTTGCGGCGCGGAGGTCATGCTGCCCTGGCCCATTTCCGAGCGCGCATAGCGGATCACCACCGTGTCGTCGCTGTTCACCAGCACCCACACGTTCACTTCGGTGCTCTCGGCCGCGCCGGTCTTCTGCGCGAAGGCCGATGGCAGGTGCAGGCCGAGGGCGAGGCCGCCGCCGATGGCGGAGGACTGCACCAGGAAATCGCGGCGACCTTGACGGAACTGAGGTTTGATTGGTGTCGTCACGGCAGTCCCCTTACGCCTTCGGCGCGGCGGTCTTGCCGGCGGCGGATTTCGCGGCGGCATGGATCGCGGTGCGGATGCGCGCGTAGGTGCCGCAGCGGCAGATGTTGGTCATGGCCGCGTCGATGTCGGCATCGGTGGGGTTGGGCTTTTTCTTCAGCAGGGCGACGGCCGCCATGATCTGGCCGGACTGGCAGTAGCCGCACTGCGGCACCTGATGTTCGACCCAGGCCACCTGCACCGGGTGCTTGCTGTCCCTGGAGATGCCTTCGATGGTGGTGATCTTCTGGGCCACTGCGGCCGAAGCCGGGTAGGAGCACGAGCGCACCGGTTCGCCATTGATGTGGACCGTGCAAGCGCCGCACTGCGCAATGCCGCAGCCGAACTTGGTGCCCTTCAGGTCGAGTTCGTCGCGCAGTACCCACAACAGCGGCATTTCCGCTTCGACATCCACTTCGCGCGAGCGGCCATTGATGTTCAGCTTCATTCCATCCCCTCCACCGTGATAACAGTTGTTGTTCTCAGCAAACTGTAGGGTAGTTACGCGCAAATGTCACGGGCTGCCGCCGTTGAGGTGACGGCGCGCCAAAGCGGACCGGGGCGAACCATTTCGTGGTCCTGCGCGCGCCGGTATTGTTGCCGCGCAAAGTAACGTTGAGTGGATGATTTCGCCCCGGGATGATCGCTTGAAGATCCGCTCCAGATAAGGATCTTCGGGCACCTGCCTGGCTGCCATGGCAAGTTGGCCAGCGGTCGGTGGAAAGGATTTCCGCCCTGCAACATGGACGCTCGAACGAACCGGGTGATAGTCTGCGCCGTTCGCTTGGCGACCGGCTGATCAGTCCATGGCGAGGTTGCGCCGGCTTGCGGAAAAACCAGCAGTCAAAGACACCCTTCAGGCCGTTCACGCGCCTGGCGTGGATCTGAAGACGCGACGCATCGCCACGAACCAATACTACGAACAAATACCGCGAACACGAACAACGAACCGGAAAACGGCAACACATGCGACTGATAGGCATCGACACCGGCGGCACCTTCACCGACACGGTCATCATCGACAACGACGGACGCATCGGCGTCGGCAAGGCGCTGACCACGCCCGGTCGCCTGCCGGACGGCGTGCTGGCGTCGATCGGCGTGGCGGCGCGCTCGCTGGGCATGGCGCTCGAGGAACTGCTGGCTGGCGCGGACATTCTGTCGCATGGCACGACGCAGGGACTGAATGCGCTGCTGACCGGCAAAGGCGCCCGCGTCGGGCTGCTGGTGACGGAAGGCTTCGAGTCCACGCTGCCGATTGCGCGTTCCAACAAGGTTCACGGCCTGGCCGACGACGAACTCACCGATGCGTTGCTGTGGAGGAAGCCCGACCTGCTGGTGCCGCGCCGGCGCATTCTCGGCATCCGCGAGCGCATCGACGTGACCGGCGCGGTGCTGACGCCGCTGGATGAAGACCAGGCGCGCGTCGCCATCCGCAAGCTGGTTGTCGCGGGTGTGGAGGCCATCGGCGTTGCACTGATGTGGTCGCCGGTGAACGGCGCGCATGAAGAACGCCTCGGGCAACTGATCCGCGAAGAGGCGCCGCACGTGCACGTGACGCTGTCGTCGCAACTCGCGCCGCGCATCGGCGAATACGAGCGCACCGTCACGGTGGCCATGAACGCCTATGTCGCGCCGCTGGTGAGCGGCTACCTGCGCGGGTTGGACGAGGGCTTGCAGTCGCGCGGTTTCAAGGGGCTCTTCCTCATCATGACCATGGCCGGCGGCGTGCGCCAGGCCTCGGCGGTGATGGCGGCGCCGGTGCACACGTTGCAGTCGGGGCCGGTGGGCGGCATCACCGCCACCAAGCGACTGGGCGAACTGCTCGGCCATCCCAATGTGATCGCCACCGACGTCGGCGGCACCAGCTTCGACGTCGGACTGGTGGTGGGCGGCGCGATTCCGCGCGCGACAAGGCCGCGTATCGACCGGCACGGCATTGCGCTGCCGGTGGTGGACATCGCGTCCATCGGCACCGGCGGCGGCAGCATCGCGCGCGTCGACGTCGAGTTGGGCGTACTGCATGTCGGTCCGCAGAGCGCCGGTTCCACACCGGGGCCGGCCTGTTACGGGCGCGGCGGCAAGGAGCCCACGGTGACCGATGCGGCCGTGGCGCTGGGTTACCTGGATCGGCTCGGCGGCTCGCTGACGCTCGATCGCGACGCCGCGGTGGAGGCCATCCGCTCGCGGGTGGCAGAACCGCTGGGGCTGTCCATCGAGGAAGCCGCCGAGGGCATCCTGCGCGTGGCGAATTCGCAAATGGCCGATCTGGTCAAGCGCGCCAGCCTGCAGCGCGGCCATGATCCGCGCGACTTCGTGCTGTACGCCTATGGCGGGGCGGCGCCGCAGTACGTGGGGCGCTATGCCGCCGAGATCGGCGTGCGCGCGATTGTCATTCCGCGCCTGGCGCCGGAGTTCTCGGCCTGGGGCGCGGTATCGAGCGATCTTCGCTCCATGAACGAACGCGAGATTCCACCGCGTCCATTGCGCGATGCGCTGCAGGCGGTCAATGAATCGCTGCTGCAACTCGAGGCGCGCGCGCTGGACGAACTGCGCGGCGCGGGCGAGGAGTTGAGCCGGAAGGCCGGCAGCGCCATCGAGGTGCATCGTCTGCTCGGGCTGCGCTTCCAGCGCCAGCTGCACCAGCTCGACATTCCGGTCGGCAAGGTGCCGCTGACGGCGGAGGATGCGCTCGCCGCCGAAGCGGATTTCAAGGCGCGCTACGAGGCCATCGTCGGCAAGGGCTCGTCCTACACCGATACCGCCATCGAAGTGCCGACGGTCACGGTCGAGGCGCGGGTGGCCGTGCCGTCGCCCGATTTCTCGCAGCCGCAACCCAAGTCGGCAGCGCGCGCCGTGCGCGTGCGCTCGGCGTGGTTTGATGGAAGCGCGGTGGAGACACCGGTGTACCAATGGAGCGATCTCGGCGAGGGCAGCCGCATTGCCGGGCCGGCCTTCATCGAATCGGAACAGACCACGGCGGTGATCTATCCCGGCCAGCAGGCCGTGTGCGACGGCGCCGGCAATCTCACTCTTCTTGAAGCAGGGAGCGCGAAATGAACGACATCGCCGCGCCGGTGGGTGGAAAAAACGAACGCCGCCACGTGGGTCACATCGGCCCCATCGAACTGGAGATCATTCGCCATCGACTCGAGGCCATCAACGCCGATGCCTGCGACACGCTGGTGCGCGTGTCGGGTTCGCAGATCGCCAGCGAGGCCAATGACCTGAACACCTCGCTGATGACGGCCGACGGCACGGTGCTGGTCGCCGGCAAGTACACCATGGTGCTGTCGACGTCGCTGAACTTCGTGGTGGCCGACATCCTGTCGCGCTACCAGGACAACCCCGGCATCCGCCCCGGCGACCAGTTCATCACCAATGATCCTTATGTCGGTACCAACCACCAGCCGGACGTGGTCGTGGTGGCGCCGATCTTTGCCGGCGACAAGCTGATCGCGTGGACTGGTTCGGTGTGCCATCAGGCCGACATCGGTGGTCCGGTGGCCGGCGGCTTCAACTACATGGCGCGCACCATCTGGGACGAGGCGGTGCCGATGGCGCCGATGAAGGTGGTGGAGGCCGGCGTCATGCGCCGCGACATCGAGCGCGAGTACGTGTCGCGCAGCCGCACGCCGGAGCTGAACTCCCTGGACCTGCTGGGCCAGGTGGCAGCCAACCGCGCCACTACCGAACGCATCCTCGAATTGTGCGACCGCTATGGCGCGGACGGCCTGGTGCTGGCCATGCAGCGACTGGTCGACGGCGCCGAGGCGGCATTCCGCAAGCGCCTCATGGAACTGCCCGACGGCGTCTGGCGCAACAACGCCTACATCGAGCAGGCCGGCCTGGTGAACGGCGAGGTACTGCCCAACCAGGTGCATGCCGTGCGACTGACCATGCGAAAGCACGGCAGTGAACTGGAGTTCGACTTCACCGCGTCCGGCGATCAGGCGCCGGGACCGATCAACGCCTCGCATTCGGCACTGGTGAATTTCACCATGGCCGCCGTGCTGTGTTACCTCTGCCAGGGCTTGGCCTGGGTGCCGGGCGCGGTGCTGCGTGCCATCCATATCCGCACCCGGCCGGGTTCCATCGTGGCGCCCAAGTGGCCGGCCGCGGTGGCCATGGCGGTGGCATCGACCACGCAGGCGGTGCGCATCAGTGCCAACGCCTGCATCGCGGCCATGCTGGATGCCTCGGAGAATCATGCATTTCGCACCATGGCCTCGACGCAGGGAACCGGCAGCGGCGCGGCGATGTCCGGCCTGGATGGCAACGGCCGCGTTTTCAGCACGCTGCTCATGCTCGAACTGGCCGGCGGCGGCGGCGCCCACCGCGGCGGCGATGGCGCCGACTCGTCAGGCACGCTGTCGTCACCGGGCGCGCAGACCTCCAATATCGAAGTGGACGAGGCGTATTACCCGGTGCTGTATCGCGCCAAGCGCGAACTGGTGGATTCCGGCGGGCCCGGGGCGCGTCGTGGTGGGGTCGGGACTTTTTTCGCCTTCGGACCGCACCGCACCGATGCACCTTATTCGCTGGCGCCACTGGGCGGTGGCATGCAGCACCCGTCGGCCATCGGCGTGGCCGGCGGCGAACCCGGCATGCAGGGCGCGGCTTTGGTCGCGTCCGTGGAGGATGTCGGTACCGGCGGCGATTGGGGCCGGATCGCGTCCCGGGTCGACGTCAGGACGCCGGTCGTCGGCCAGAAGGTGGCCAGGGATCAGGTGTATGCATTTTCTGCGCAGGGCGGCGGCGGTTACGGCGACCCGCTCGGTCGTGACGCCAGCGACGTGCTCGAAGACGTGCTTGAGGGACTGGTCAGCGACGCCGGGGCGCGACGCGATTACGGCGTTGTCGTGCGCGAGGTGACCACATCGCCCGACCATCCTGACGGCATGGCCGTGGATGACGCTGCGACGGTGGCCCTGCGCCTGGCCATGCGTCGCGCGCGACTGGGTGGGCCCGAGCCGCGTCCGCGCGAGCACGTGCGCGGCGGCCGGCGCCTGTCATCGCACTTCGAAGTGCGCGCCACGAACAAGGGAAAGACCGGCGACGTGCTGTGTTCGCATTGCGGCACGCGCATCTGCGCCGAAGGCGAAGGCCTGTATCAGCATCTGAAGATGCGCGAAGTAGGCAGCGGCGCACGGTTTGCGTTGGGCGATCGGTACGAGGGCAGTGAACGCTTTCGCCTGCGCCACTTCTTCTGCCCCGGCTGCGCCACGCAGGTGGACGTGCAGATTGCGCTGGCCAGCGAGCCGGTGTGGAGCAATATGGAGACATCGATCCCCGCGCGGGCGCGTACGGCCGTCGAGAAAATGTCCAACTGATAGGACAGTTGGGGATTCACTGAACAAGAGGGCAAGCCCCCTTGTATATCCCCCACGTCAGAGGGAAGCTTGTTCGGGTGTTTTCATTTTCAGGACTTGATCAGCGCTTCCTTAGCTGATTGCCGCCGGCAGCCGCGTCGATACGCTTCTCCCTCCACGCCAAAATCAGTACACTGCATTGGCTGCAGCAACGCAAATGGGAGGAGGCCCGGCATGCGGTTGCAATGGATCATCCGC
>CANIIN010000163.1 GCA_947467405.1 Betaproteobacteria bacterium
CAGGCTGGCTTCGCCGCTTCCACGGCGTCGCCACGAAAAACCTGCCGAACTATCTCGGATGGCGCCGGACCTTGGAGGCGATGGATCAGGCCGCGAGTTCAACCGCCATGATCCTCGGAGCCATCGGTCTGTGGCCATATCAACAAAGACCGCTATGAGATCCAATGGAAAGGAAGGGATTATGGGTTTCAGCCAAAAAGAGCTTAAGGCGTTTTCCGAGACCGCTTGCGCGAAGTTACTCACAGCGCGCGTCGGCATTGAGTTGTTCACCGAGCCGTACACGCATGTGGTCATCGACGATTTTTTTCCCGAGCCGCTCGCCAAGCTCTGCCTCGAACGATTTCCGGAGGTCGACGACGAGTCCTGGGAGTACGCCAACGATGCGGACATCGAAATCAAGTTCCGGACTCGCTGGCAGGGTGAATTTGATATCCCGGATGGGATCATTGATGCTGTGCGCATATTGAACAGCGCCACCTTCCTGCGAACTATGTCGACGATCATGGGGATTCCCAAGATCGTTCCCGATCCGTATTACTCCGGCGGCGGCCTGAACGTGACCAATCGTGGCGGTCTGCTTGATGTCCACGTCGATGGCAACTACCATGACGCAACAGGCCTTAATAGGCGTCTGAATGCGTTGGTCTACCTTAACCCGGGATGGCAGGAAGACTGGGGCGGAGAGTTTGGTGTTTATGACGAGAAGGGGGAAAACTGCCTGAAAAAGATAGCCCCCCTGTTCAACCGACTGGTCATCTTTGATTCCCACGATAAGAGCTATCACGGTCTTCCCGACCCGGTGAATTTCCCGACCGACGAGCCGCGGCGTTCCATTATTCTCTACTACTACACCAAGGATCCACGCCCATCCAAGCAGGTGACGGTAGAGCAGCCGCACAGCGCTCTTTGGCGCAAGCGCAATATGCGCGACAAACGCGGGAATTTAACGCGGGAGGTTTATTAAGATGCGCGAGGCGCTCAACATCTCCAAGCATGACGCGATCGGTCGGCGTTTCAACAACCTTGACGCACACGATGTCATTCTGCGCCATGGCTGGCGCTCGCGACTAGCCTGTTGGTCGGAGCGGACCGAGTCGAAGGAAGTGGTGGCGTGCGCGACAGGCTCACTGAACCGGAGTGTGACCAGCTTGCTTGCCAGGATCGGGCGCATCAGTGGGAACGTCAACGGGTATTACGCGAACGCTTCAGCTTTCATGCGCCTGCCGTTCTATGTTGAAGCTGACCTCCTGCATTTCCACATCGTGCACGAAGATTACCTCTCTCCGGCCGACTGGATTCGTCTGGCTGGAGAAAAGCCTGTCGTTTGGACTTGGCATGATCCGTACATGATGAACGGCCACTGCATCTATCCACTCGGTTGTGATCGTTTCGAGATCGGATGCCCGACTTGTCCAAACCTGAAATACCACTTCGCCGTGCACCGAGACCGCAGCGCTCAGAACCTGCGTGAGAAGGTCGAGGCGGTCAAACGCATTGATCCGCTGGTCGTCGTCGCTTCCGATTATATGCGCGAGATCGTGGAACGGTCGTTGTATCGCGACTCCGTGCGCCTGCGTGTGCTGCCCTTCGGCGTTGAGGCGCCCGAGACGTTTGATCCGGCGAAAGCCAAGCTTGCGCTCGGCGTCCCGCCGGGCAATGTCGTGGTTGGTTTCCGTGCGGTCTGGTCGGATTACAAGGGGCTTCCTCTCGTGCTGCATGCTTTGCGGCGCTTCAAGAGCCGTTTCCCCACGTTCCCATTGACCATCTTGACCTTCCAGGAAAAGGGGCTTTGCGCTGACCTCGCCGCAACATGTCAGGTCATTGATGTTGGATGGGTGTGGGGTCGTGAGATTGGCAACTATTACGCCGCGATGGATTTTTTTCTTATGCCGTCCAAGGCAGAGGCATTTGGCCTGATGGCAATTGAGGCGATGGCTGCAGGCGCCTGTCCGGTCGTCACCTACGGCACTGCATTGGAGGAATTGGTCGGCGCTCCCTCCACCGCAGTATGTGCCATGTATGACGAAGAGGCGTTCTCGGACGCGCTGGAGGCGGCCATCTTGCGAAGTCGACAGCATGCGAGGCAGCGCGACGCGCGTGTCGCATATGCGGCTAAGCGCTTTTCAATGGACGCCTTCGGGGAAGGGCTAGGGAAGATCTACGATGAAGAATATGACTATCGTAATGGTCGGCGACGTTCCGCCTGATCCCGCTTATACAGGAGGGCAGGTGTTGGCCAGGATCATGGCGGGCATGCCGGACGCCCACTTCCAATTCCTTTGGTTCAATCAATTAGGGCTCCCGCCGCCGGCTTCAATTCCGAACAACTGCACCATCGTCGGCGAATACCGGATTTTGCAAGGGCCTGTCTTTGAATTCATAGCCCGCGCCCTGCAATCCCTGGTCAGACGTGGACGGCGATTGGGGCGCCTGTTCGACGGCCTATTGCAGCTTGGCCAAGTGGCGTGCGTCGGTGTGCGTCTGGGACGCGAGTTGCGGCGCCGTGGCGGTGATCGTCTGTGGTTTGTGCTGCAAGGCGATCGCCCCATGGTCTGCTACACTATCGCCCAAACCATGGCCGGGCGCCCCTATGTGCTGCATCAATGGGATCCAGTGAGTTGGTGGATGGGGCATCGCACCCTCCCTCGGGCATACCAAACGTGGATAAAGGGCCTGCTGCGAAGGTTTGAGGCACGAGCTTTCCTGAACGTTGTGCCCAGTGCAGTTTGGCAGGCCAAGTTGATCACTGAGGGGAAGACCGCCGTCCGTGCCGACAACTTTATCGAGGCGCGTCTGCTCAAGGGACGGCGCCTACTCGCTCTCCGCGAACCTGGTGTGTTGCATGCTGTCTTTCTTGGGGAGTTCTATGCCAGCGCAGAGTTGGTCGCCATAGTGGGCCGCTTGATCGAGCACTCGGTCGCATGCGGGAAGCGCCTAGTCGTGCATTATTTCGGCTCGGGGCAGGCTCCGCAGATTGTCGGATGTCGTTTTGTCGCGCATGGGTTTATTGATCGGGATGCCTTGATCGAAAGTGTATCGAAGTGGGAGCTTGCCCTTCTTCCTTATCCTGTCGAAGCTCGTTTCGAGGAGACCGCGCGCTTGTCCTTTCCTTCCAAGGTCAGAGTCTATATGGCGGCCGGACTACCCATCCTCAGCAATGCCCCGGACTTTTCCGGAGTGCATGCATTTCTGGCCCGGGAGTATGCCGAATTTTATTGTAACATGCGCTTGGCGGGGGATTTTGATGCATTCATGGGGAGGATCGATCTCTGCGGCTATGCCGAGGCGAGTAAGCGTTTTGACGCGGCGTCCCAGCTTGTTTTGCGCGAATTTTCGGACGAGGCCGAACTCGTGCCGTTGAAGCGTCTAATCGAGGATGGAATATGAACGGGGCTACTAAAGATCTCCTGGAGCAGAACCGGCTTTTGAGTATCCAGGTCGCACAGATACGCTATTTTTTGAATGGTTCGCGAGCGCTCCGCGTGTCTGTTCCTGATGTCGAGGTTGACCAACGCATCCTGTGCCAAGCAGCGGATATTCATCACGTCGCCGCCGGCTTACTTGCTCCTTCCGCAAGCTGTTACGATATCGGTCCCGGCCTGCGACCGCAACGCTTGCTGAATTGTGCGGTTCACGCTCTCATCGAGCCTTGGAGGCCTTATGCCGATCATCTGGTCAGCATGTTTCCGGAGAAACTAACTATCCGCGAATTCGGAGAGACCTTCCTGCAAAATGCGCTGGATCGCAGCGTGGACACCGTCTTCCTGCTCGATGTCATAGAACATCTCGAGAAGGATACCGGCCAGGAGTTATTGCGGCAGGCGCGGCGTGTGGCGCGGGTGCAGGTCGTCGTGTTCACCCCTCTGGGTTTTATGCCTCATCATTTTTCGGAAGTGCCGAGTGAATGGGGAGCGATAGAATATGGCGACCTGCAGAACCATCGTTCGGGTTGGATCCCGGACGAGTTCGAAGATGCAGTGTCTGTGATATGCGAGGATTACCACCGGCGCGGGGAGGTTGGCTTTGGCGCCTTTTACTCCATCATTCGGGTCAATTCTCTACAAGGCAAGCCGATCTTGCACCTCGTTTCGAGCCTAGAAGACTTTCCGCGCAAGGTAGCGTCGAGGGATATGGTGATCGCCGATGTCAGATTTTCGGAGCTCAGTCACGAGATTGCGGGGCTGCCGCACCACAACTTGGTCATAGTCCCGCTGCAGCTCATTGCCGAGGAGTCGACCCAACCCGTCGAATTTCTGCAAGGAACGTTGATGAATTTCTCGGTCTTGCTGGACAGCCTAGATCGGTTCGAGAAAATCGAGGCTTACGGCGCGGCAGCCCAAGTCGTGTTGCATCGTCATCAGAGAAAGTGGTTGCCGATCACCTGAAGAACAGAGGGCTGGCTTGGTCGGCTGATTTTTGCACCGTGAACTTAGAGCGGTATCCGATCTGATCGAATCGCCTGATGGGGGCTTTTCGGGAATCGGAACGCCTTGCGAATCTGGCCGGACCACAGGTCAGAGAGAGAACCATGGCTGCCGCCTATTCCCATGATCTCCGGGAGCGTGTTGTCGCCGCGGTTGAGGAGGGGCTGTCCCGGCGGCGCGCCGCCGGTCAGTTCAAGGTTGGGATCAGTACAGTCATCCGGTGGGTCAGCGGCCTCGCCTCGAAGGGCAGTTGCGCCGCCCTACCGAGTGGAGGCGATCATAAATCGAAAGCCTTGGAGGCCCACAAAGACTGGCTTCTGGCCCTTGTAAAGGCTGAGCCGGACCTGACCCTGTCCGAAATCCGGCTCCGGTTGCTCGCGGCACACGGCCTGACGAAAAGTATCTCCTGTCTTTGGCGTTTTTTCGCCCGCCATCGTATCACCTTTAAAAAAAACACTGCACGCCGCCGAACAGGACCGTCGCATTGCCTCGCCTGAAACGCTCCCCTGAGTTGACCCGTTGCCTCATTTAACTTGCTCCCCACCGGTGTGGATCGGGGGCGAACATGGGGCAGATCAGCATGGCGACACGAGACGAGTTGGTGGTTGCGTTGGCGGCGCGTTACGCTTCGAGCAGCCGTATGGAACGAGGGCGTATCCTGGACGAATTCACGGCGGTGAGCGGCTTACATCGCAAGCATGCGATGCGTCTTCTTCGCGCCGGGCAGGCTGGGCGCCGGTCCGGCCCCCGGCCCGGGCGACGCTTATATAATGAGGCCGCCCGAGAAGCGCTGATCGTGATCTGGGAAGCCTCGGATCGTGTTTGCGGCAAGCGGCTGCGGCCGCTGGTGCCGATCCTGGTCGAGGCGATGGAACGGCACGGCCATCTTCAGCTCGCGCCCGAGGTTCGCACGGGGTTGGAAGCGATGAGCGCCGCCACGATCGATCGGGCGCTGCGTGACGCCCGGGAACCGGGAGGCGGTAGAAAGCGCCGTAACGCGCCACCATCGGCCGCGATCCGGCGCAACGCTCCGGTGCGAACTTTTGACGGCTGGGACAATCCGGCGCCGGGATTCGTCGAGGCAGATTTGGTGGCGCACAGCGGGCCAACAGCGAAAGGCAGCTTCGTGCAAACCCTCACGCTGACGGACATCGCGACGGGCTGGACCGAATGCGCGCCCCTGCTGGTGCGGGAGCAGCATTTGCTAACCGAAGTCCTGACCGAGGTTCGGAAACGCATGCCATTTGTACTCCTCGGGTTCGACACGGACAACGACAGCGTCTTCATGAACGAGACCGTGAAAACCTACTGCGAGGAAGCGGGGCTGGTGTTCACGCGCTGCCGTCCTTATCGGAAGAACGACCAGGCCTGGGTCGAACAGAAGAACGGCGCCGTGGTCAGACGCACCGTGGGGTACCGGCGTTACGAGGGGCTGGAGGCGGCGGCGGCCCTGGCGCGGCTGTATTCATCGTTACGGTTGTTCGTGAACTTCTTCCAACCGTCCTTCAAACTCGCCGGAAAAGCCCGCGATGGCCCGAAAGTCAAGAAAAAGTATCACCCACCGGCCACGCCTTATCAGCGGCTGCTGGCGGATGTCCGAACCAGCGAGGAAGTCCGGCGCCAGGTGACGGCGATCCACGCCACCGTGGATCCTGTTCGGTTGTTGCAATCGATCCGAGTGGCCCAGCAAGAGCTGGTTGATATCGCCGACCGTCCAACCTTGGGCGAAGCGGTGGCGCCTACCGCGCCGACGATGGAGCAATTCCTCTCCGGGCTGCGCACCGCGTGGCAAGAGGGCGAGGTGCGTCCGACCAGCAAACCGAAGGAGAAGGTCCGCCGCAGCCGCCGGCGTCCCGACCCGTTCGTGACGGTGACGGCACTGATGCGTGAATGGTTCGAGACCGAACCGTGGCGGACATCGCGCGAACTGTCCCGCGACAATCAAGATGGGAATGCGCGACAATCAGGATGGGAATCTCGTTGCGGTGCTGTCGTCGTAGGAAGGGCGTAGCCCGACCGGAGACGACAGCACCGCGG
>CANIIN010000164.1 GCA_947467405.1 Betaproteobacteria bacterium
TGCGACAGGTTGGCGCGGCAGAAGGCGATGATCTCGGACGCCAGCGCTTCGTTGCCGGACTGCCCCGGCAGCAATTCGATCACCGCCTTCACTTCTTCGCCAAACTCCGCATGCATCACACCGATGACGGCCGCATCCGCGATGCCGGGGAACGTCGCCAGCACGTTCTCGATTTCCTGCGGATAAATGTTCACCCCGCCGGACAGGATGAGATCGGTGCGCCGGCCGGAAATGTACAGATAGCCCTCTTCGTCCACGTGCCCGAGATCGCCGTAAGTCGCGCGGCCCTGCTCGTC
This sequence comes from Betaproteobacteria bacterium, assembly GCA_947467405.1. GTDB lineage: Bacteria > Pseudomonadota > Gammaproteobacteria > Burkholderiales > SG8-39 > CAIYPG01. Next base: position 297 of record CANIIN010000164.1, read on the forward strand.
CCGGGCATTACGGGTCTTCTCGGCATCGTTGTGATAGTCGAATGCCAGGCCGCCCGAAAAGAAGATTCGCCCGATCTGGTTCGCCGCGAGATCAAGCCCCTCGCCGTCGAGAATGTGCACGGCACCGAAAACGGCGCGCCCCACCGACCCCGGATGCGCAAGCCACTCGGCACTATCGATGGCCGTAGTACCGATCCCCTCCGACCCCGAGTAGTACTCGTAGATCACCGGGCCCCACCAGTCGATCATGCGGCGCTTGACGTCCGGCGGGCACGGCGCCGCCGCGTGAATGGCGCAGCGCATGCTGGACAGATCGTGGCGCGTGCGATCGGCCGCCGGCAGGGCCAGCATGCGGATGAACATGGTCGGCACCCACTGGCTGTGCGTCGCCTTGAAGCGCTCGATCGATTGCAGGGCGCGCACCGGGTCGAATTTCTTCATCAGCACCACGCTGCCGCCGGACTCCAGCACGCGCGTCACGTAGCCGAGCGGCGCGGCGTGGTACAGCGGTGCCGGTGACAGGTAAACCATGTCGTCGCTGAACGAAAAGGCGCGCCGGATGACCACGGCCGCGGGCGGATCATCCATGCGTTTCTCAAACGGCGTGAGGGGCCGCCAGATTCCCTTGGGCTTGCCGGTCGTACCCGACGAATACAGCATGTCGCGCCCCACCGGACGCACCGGCAACGCTGCGCCTGCGGCGTGCGGTGCAACCGCCTGCTCCCAGGATGCAAACCCCGCTGCCGTACCGTCCACCATGAAGCAGCGCATCGCGCGTCGCGCGATGACTTCGCCAAGTTGTGCCGCCAGCTCCGCCACGCCGGCGGTGGCAACCAGCACCTTCGCGCCGCAATCCTCCAGCACGTAGGCGACTTCGCGTGCCGAGAGGTGAATGCTGATGGGCGTGAAATAGACGCCGGCGCGCCGCGCCGCGAACACCATCTCCATGAAAACCGTGTGGTTCTCCATGAGCATGGCGATGCCGTCGCCCGGCTGCAGGCCGAGCGCGATCAGCCAGCGCGCGGAGCGCGTGGCACGATCATGCAGGTCGCCATAGGTCACGGCCTCGCCGGTCTCCGCCACGTGAAGCGCCACCTTGTCCGGGTGGGCGGTGGCCCAGGGCTCGATGCGCGCCATGTCAGTGCCGCTCCATGCAGTGGGCCAGCCGGAGATACCCCGTCATGATGCCTTTCCTCTGGCTGCGGCCCGCCGCGCATTGAGCACGTCGGCCAGTTTGCCTTCGTTTTCCAAAGACTCCTCCAGCGAGTGCGCCACGCCGAAATTGATGGATTGCTTGGCCATGGCCATCACCGTGGGGTCGTAACCCGCCATGGCGGCGGCCAGGGTCCGGGCCGTGCTCAACGCCTGGCCGGCGGGTACCATTTTGTCGATCAACCCCATGGCCAGCGCTTGCGGCCCGCGAATGGTTCCGGCCCCCAACACGAGTTCCAGCGCGTTGCTGCGCCCCACCAGCCCGGGCAGCAGATGGCTGGCGCCGAATCCCGGCAGCAAACCCAGCTTGGCGAACGGCACGGCAAACTTGGCCTCTTCCGTGCCGATGCGGAAGTCGAACGACACCGCCATGGTGATCCCCACGCCCACCGAGGTGCCGTTCATGGCGCAGAAGGTGGGCTTCGCGCAATGATAATTGCGCGTGGCGAAGTGCTTCAGAAAATTGCCGTTCAGGATCATGTCGCGTTCGGCATCGTCCTCGATCACCGCCAGATCGATGCCCACGCAGAAGGTATCACCGGACCCGGTGAGGATGATGGCGCGCGCCTCCGGGTCGTCGATGGCGCGCGTGAACGCATCGTAGATTTCCTCGCCCATGGTGCCGGAAAAGGCGTTGCGCTTTTCCGGCCGGTTGAGCGTGATGGTGGCGATGTGTTCGGACACCTGGTACAGAATCTGTGAATATTGTTTCGACATGCGATCCTCCTCGCGTTGGCCGTCCGTCATGCGTATCCGCGCCCGGTCTGATCAAGGCGGTTCATCGCGCCATTAAATAGCTTACTATTTATTTTCTCATCCCCGGGGCGCCTGTAATACAATGTTGCGTCATTCATCAGGAGGCAGACATGGCTGAAGCTTACATTGTTGCGGCGGCACGTACCGCCGGCGGGAAGCGCGGCGGACGCGTCAGCGGCTGGCATCCCGTGGATCTGGGCGCAGAAGTGGCTAAAGCGCTGGTGGGGCGCGCCAAGGCCGACCCGGCGCTGGTCGAGGACGTGATCTGGGGTTGCGTGTCCCAGGTTGCCGAACAAAGCACCAACGTGGCCCGCAACGTGGCGCTGGCTGCCGGCTTCCCCGAGACCGTTCCCGGAACATCGATCGATCGCCAATGCGGCTCCTCGCAGCAGGCCGTGCATTTCGCTGCGCAAGCCGTCATGTCCGGCATGATGGACATCGTCATCGCCGGCGGCGTGGAAAGCATGACGCGCACACCGATGGGCAGCTCCGCCAAGATCGCGGGCCTTGGTGTCTACATGAGCCCGGCCATGAAGGCGCGCTACCCGCACGTGGTCGAGTTCAGCCAGTTCGACGGTGCGGAAATGATGGCCAAATCGCACAATCTCACCCGCGAGCAACTGGACGAGTTCTCGCTGGCGAGCCACATGAAGGCGGCCGCAGCCACCAAGGCCGGCGTCTTCAACGATGAAATCGTTGCGCTGGAAATCAACACGGAAAAAGGCCAGGAAATGCACCTGGCGGACGAAGGCATCCGCTACGAAGCCACCGCGGCGTCCATGGCCGCCGTGAAACTGCTGCGCGAAGGCGGACGCATCACCGCCGCCACCGCCAGCCAGATCTGCGACGGCGCGTCCGGTGTCATGATCGTCAGCGAAAAGGGGCTCAAGACCCTCGGCGTGAAGCCGCTGGCGCGCATCCACCACATGTCGGTTCTCGGTGGAGACCCGGTGGTCATGCTGGATACGCCGCTGGAAGCCACCAAGCGCGCGCTGAAAAAAGCCGGCATGAGCATCAACGACATCGACCTGTACGAAGTGAACGAGGCTTTTGCCCCGGTTCCCCTGGCCTGGTTGAAGACCATTGGCGCCGACCCGGCTTGCCTGAATGTCAACGGCGGCGCCATTGCCCTGGGCCATCCGCTGGGCGCCAGCGGCACCAAGCTCATGACCACGCTGATCTACGCGCTGCAGAAGCGCAACAAGCGCTACGGCCTGCAGACCATGTGCGAAGGCGGCGGCATGGCCAACGTGACCATCATCGAGCGGCTGTAATGCGATGATATCGGGATGCCTCGGCTGAGGCTTTTCCCAACAAAAAAGCCCGGCATTGCCGGGCTTTTTTGTTGGCTTGGAGCGCGCGATGCTGCCACCGCGCAACCCTCACACGAAGGTGATCAGCAGCCGCTGACGCGCTTGTAGTAACCGTCTGCACGCGGCTTGTCCGTCTCCACCACCATGGCGATGGCCTTCGGATCCGAGAACAGGAAGTGGTTGCTCGGGCTGGCCGCCAGCACACCGCTTACCGTCTTGACCTTGTTGGCGTTCGCCTCGATCCACTTGGTCAGCGTCGGACCATCCACGGACTTCGCGCCTTCGATGGCTGCCTTGAACACGTATACCGCGTCATAGGTCCAGGCCGAATAGTTCGGCGCAATGCGCGTGTAGTCCGCGCCGGCAAAGGCCTTCAGGCGATCCTTGTACTTCACCAGGTCGCCGCTGCCCATCGCATCGTTCGGGCAGTAGGTCCAACTGGTCAGCATCGTGCTGGGCAGATCCTTGAAGGCGTCCTTGTATACCTTGACCGCCGAGGGCACCTGCACTGCCGTGCCGCCGCCGTTCACCGTCTTCACGTTCCAGCCGAGGTCGTCCCGCGCCTTGATCACCAATGCATGATCCTCGCCGGTACTCGGCCACATCAGCAGCACGTCCGGATTGAGGCGCTTCAGGTTCAGCATCTGCGGCGTCACATCCGATGCGCGGAACGGAAATTCCTGCTCGCCGAGGAAAGCGATATTGCGGGCCTTGGCCTGGACCTTGGCCGCCTCCACACCCGTCTTGGCCTGGCCGCCGTTGTCGCCGATCCAGGCCACACTCTTGGCCTTCAGCACGTCAACAGCATAATTCACCATCGCCACCACCTGCACGTCCGAACTCGGGATGATGCTGAAATGGTAGTTGGAAACCTGCGGTGTCAGCGCCGTCGAACCGCTGGTCGAGATGCTGGCCATCTTGGACTGATTCAGGATCGGCGCAACCGCCAGCGTGATCTGGCTGGAGAAAGGTCCGACCAGAACGTGAATCTTCTCCGGTCCGAGCAGTCTGCGGACATCATTGACCGATGCGGTCGGATCACTCTGCGAATCCCCGATGATCAGGTCAATGGGCTTGCCGGCGATACCGCCGGCGTCGTTGATTTCCTTGACCGCCTGTTTGACGCCGGTGATGACCGATGCATCGGTCGCCGCGCCCGGGCCTGAAATGGCACCCAGCATGCCCATGCGGATGCGATCCGGCACCTGCGCACCAGCCTGAATCGACAGCGTCGTCGCAAAGGCGGCGGCAACGGCGACAACCAACAGCTTTCTTCTATTCATGATTTCTCCTCCAAGAGAGTCGTTGCAGCACTAAAAAGAATACGTTATTTGTTGCACATTTCTGCCATGCAGGGGGGCACATCATGCCCTGCGCCGTGCCTGTCCGCAACCGCCGTATTTTGCCGGTAATTGGAGGCCTCACTGCTTGGAACGCAGCCGTTCCGCGGCCTCCGACATCATGTTGGCGCCTCGCTCCGCCAGCCCTTGCGCCGGCGTCGGCAGCAGGATGGCCCCGCGGGCGCGCGACGGCAGGACCACCGTTGCCGTGCCGGGACTGGTCACCGTGCCGCGCTGGCTGGTCGCTTCCACCTTGATATCGACCACATGGCGCATACCGTCGATGCGCTTGTCGACCACCTCACCGCTGCAGATCGTCGTGTCGCCCATGAAATTGAAGGCCCGCATCTGGGTCTTCAACCGCCACAACCAGGCCTCGTCACCCATCCAGTTGGTGATCAGGTGGCCCAGCCAGTTGGTGCGCATGGCGCCATAGTCGTAAGGCGCCGGCAGTCCCAGTTCCTGCGCGCGGTTCTGGTCCCAGTGCAGGCGCTGCATCACGTCCGGCACGCCGTATTCGTCCTGGGAGAAGAACGCCGGCATCTTCTTGCGCAGTTTCCAGGCGTAACGCAGCGGCCCGGTATTGTAAGTCTGGCCGAATCCCCAGCCGATATGCATGCCCACCACGTCGCGAATGGTCAGCGGTCCCTTCACCACCGGCGTCAGCGTGTCGCCGACTTGCACATCCTCCCAGTAGCGACGCTCCCCACCACGACGCTCCTCTGCCGCATAGATCGAGTCGATGGTCTCGAGCTCTTCCTTGGTGTAGGTCTGGCGCTTGAAGCTCTTGTTCTTGCCGGACTCCTTGCTCGCGTTGCGCTCTGCATTGACGAAACTCAGCTCGTGCGTCGCCACCGGCTCACCGAGGTGATTGACATACAGGAAACGGTACGTGTCGATGACCGTGACGCCGCCGGTAAAGGAGGAATTGTCCTTCACCTGCACATCGCAGGTGGTGTATTCGCGATAGATCACGTCACCCGGGCAGATGGGACGGAACCATTCCCACGTCGCGCCCGAGTAATACTTGCCGACATTGCGGAACAGCCCTTTGAACAGCTCCTTCAGTTCCGGGGTGGGCTTGGGCGTTTCGTCCAGGCCGACTGTCGTGGCATAGAGCGGCGAGGCGATCTGCGTGCGCCAGCGCGTGGTTTTGCCGTACTCCGGATCGTGCCAGAGCGGATTGTCATCGCCGATGCCGAAGGCGAAATGGCTAATCGTGTCGCTGCTGGCGATGCGGTTGAAAACCGGATTGCGCTCGTGCTGCGGCACGCCGATCTGGCGCTTGGCGCGATCAATGTCTTCCTGCGTGATGCGCGCATCGATGGCCTTGGCCTCGCGACTGGATTCACTCATGCAGTTCCCCGAAAAAGAAATTCAATGACTCGCCGACTCCGACCGACATTGCGACCGACATTGCTTGCCCTACATCGTTAGATGATTATACTATTTGCACCAAAGCGATCGCTCAGCCTGATCAACAGTGCGCAGGCCTCGACAGGCGATTCACGCTCCACTCGTGGCATGGCACGGCACACCGCA
>CANIIN010000165.1 GCA_947467405.1 Betaproteobacteria bacterium
GCCATCTGCTGCCAGCGCAGTCGATCGAAACCTTCGGGCAACTCGCGCATGACGCGCAACTTGGCTGGCGGGTTCTCGGCCGACACGAACGCCGCTACGCTGTCGCGAAGCAGTCGGCGCTCGTCGGACTGATGATCCATGTTCGGGGACGGCATGTCGGGGGGATGTTTTGCCTGGAATGAGTGTCCTCATTATATCGCTTCGACCGTCAGCTTCCATTCAGGGTCGGGGCATGGCCGCGGCGATGACAGACCTGATGACAATGAGAGGGAGTACCCCGCCTCATCGCTGCGTGCACGGCTCGACCCATGCACGCTTTCAGCGCCTCGGCAGCAGCCCGTTCGCACCAGACCAATGCAGAAGATCCTTGCCAGATAACGATCTGCCAGCATGGGCACATCGCTCGAAGGGGTATTGCAACGGCGCAAAAAAACCCCGCGACTACTCCACCTTGTCCTTCTGTCTGGCCGCCTCGGTGGTCTGCCATTGCATGTTTCCGGGACGATCCGCGCCGCCGCGCTTGAGCGGTTTGACATGGTCAATGACATAACCCGGACAAGCACCGGATGGTTTGCCGGTGGACGGACACGGGTGGCCGCGCTGGAATTCGTTGCGGGCCTGTCCGCTGCGGGCGATATGGCCATTCTTGTCACGCTGCACGCCGGGCACCGCCTTGCTGCGGCCGCCGTGGCCCTTGATACCTGGCGTTCGCGGCGTTCTTGACGCGCGCGGCGACCGGGCAGACGGTGAGGGATGCACAGCGCGCGGTTTGGCGCTGCGGTTGCCGGCCCGGGCGCCAGGAGATTTGGGCGGTTTGGCCGCCTTCGATGACTTGGCCGCCTTGACGACATGACTGCCGCTGCTCTTGGCACTGCCGGTTTTGGCCAAAGCGGGCGCAGACGCCAGCGTGAATGCTGCCATGGCGATGAGGAGACCAGAAACGCCTCGCGCCAGCGCAACTCGGATTGAGAGTGGTCGTGCCGCCCGTAGGGCTTTCAAAGCGTGGATTTCATATGAATCGGGGTTCCATCGGGTGGGGATGCGCAGGACCGGAAGCGGCGGCGCAGCGAGAGGTGCGCCATTTTGCGCCATCCCATGCGGCGCGGACATCAAATTGTGCAATCGAAGACGGGCATGCGCCTACAATGTCGGCCTGCCTGTTTTTGCAACAGGCAAAACCCCACCCAAACATGAACTCCCCTCTCAATATCCCCAGCTACGACGTGTCGGTGTTTCCGCGCGACGCGAAACCGCTCACGCGCTATCGCAAGTACTGGGCGGCGCGCTTCGGGCCGGCGAAGTTCCTGCCCATGAACCGGGCAGAGATGGATGAACTGGGTTGGGACAGTTGCGACATCATCATCGTCAGCGGCGACGCCTACGTGGATCACCCGAGCTTCGGCATGGCGGTGATCGGGCGCGTGCTGGAAGCGCAGGGTTTTCGCGTTGGCGTCATCGCGCAGCCGGACTGGACAGGCGACGGGGAACATCGCACCAACGCGTTCAAGGCGCTGGGCCGGCCCAACCTGTTCTTCGGCGTCACCGCCGGCAACATGGACTCGATGATCAACCGCTACACCGCCGAGCGCCGCATGCGCACGGATGATGCCTACACGCCGGGGGGCATGGGCGGCAGCCGGCCCGACCACGCCGCGGTGGTGTATTCGCAGCGCTGCCGTGAAGCGTACGCCGACGTGCCCATCGTGCTGGGCGGCATCGAAGGCTCGCTGCGCCGCATCGCGCATTACGACTACTGGCAGGACAAGGTGCGGGCCTCGATCGTGATCGACTCGGGCTGTGACATCCTGCTGTACGGCAATGCCGAACGCGCCATCGTCGAGGTAGCGCATCGCCTCGCCACCGACGAACCCGTCACCGCCATGACCGACATCCGCGGCACGGCCTTCGTACGACGAGATCACGGTGCCGGCTGGTACGAAATCGATTCCACCAGCGTGGACGAACCGGGACGCGAGACCAGTCACCTGGACGGCCATGTGAATCCGTACCTGAACGTGGCGGAGCAGGCGCAGAGCCTGGGCGCAAACTGCGCGCGAGATGACGAAGGCAAGGTCGCCGCGGAAAACGCGGACACGTCAAAACCGCTCACGTTCGTTCCCAATCCCAACCTGCCCTCCTCCTCAAAACGGCACCAGCCCGCGCTGCCACCGCGCGAGCGCTCGGTCATCCGACTGCCCTCGTTCGATCAGGTGCGCGACCCGGTGCTGTATGCCCACGCCAACCGCGTGCTGCATCTGGAAACCAACCCCGGCAATGCGCGCGCGCTGGTACAGGCGCATCGCTCGAAAGGCGGACGCGACGAAGGTTCGGTGGACGTGTGGATCAACCCGCCGCCCATTCCGCTGGCCACCGCCGAGATGGACCACGTGTTCGACCTGCCCTACGCGCGCTCGCCGCATCCGTCCTATGCCGACGAGAACGGCAGCCACGACGGGTATACCAAGATTCCCGCCTGGGAAATGATCCGCTTCAGCGTGAACATCATGCGCGGCTGCTTCGGCGGTTGCACCTTCTGCTCCATCACCGAGCACGAAGGCCGCGTCATCCAGAGCCGTTCGCAGAATTCGATCCTCCGCGAGATCGAAACCATCCGCGACACCGTCCCGGGCTTCACCGGCGTGATCTCGGACCTCGGCGGACCGACCGCGAACATGTACCGCATCGGCTGCAAGTCGCCGGAGATCGAGGCCGTGTGCAGAAAGCCCAGTTGCGTGTACCCCGGCATCTGCAGCAACCTGAACACCAACCACTCGGCGCTGATCCAGTTGTATCGCGATGCGCGCGCGCTGCCCGGCATCAAGAAGATCCTGATCGGCTCGGGTCTGCGCTACGACCTCGCCAACGAATCGCCGGAATACGTGAAAGAGCTGGTCACGCATCACGTCGGCGGCTACCTCAAGATCGCGCCCGAACACACCGAGACCGGGCCGCTGACGAAAATGATGAAGCCCGGCGTGGGCTCGTACGACAAGTTCAAGGACATGTTCGACCGCTTCTCTCTTGAAGCCGGCAAGAAGCAGTTCCTGGTGCCCTACTTCATCGCCGCGCACCCCGGCACCAGCGACGAAGACATGATGCACCTCGCGGTCTGGCTGAAGCAGCACAGCTTTCGCGCCGACCAGGTGCAGACCTTCTATCCCTCGCCCATGGCGACGGCCACCGCCATGTACCACACCCAGCGCAACCCGCTGCGCAAGGTTACGCGCAAGAGCGAGAAGGTGGACGTGGTGCGCGACGAACCGCGCCGCCGCCTGCACAAGGCCTTCCTGCAATACCACCGCGCCGAGAACTGGCCGCTATTGCGTGAGGCGCTGACCAGGATGGGCCGCGCCGACCTGATCGGCAACGGCAAGATGCAACTCATCCCGGCCTGGCAACCGGCGGCAACGAACAAGAACACTCGCGCGCCGTCGATCAAGGATGCGGCACGCGCCGCACCGCGCCCTGGCCGCGCGCTCACGCAACACACCGGGCTGCCACCGCGAACAGGCACGGGGGCAAAGGTCGGCGCACAGTCGCATCATGCAAAACCGGCGGCAGGCAAGCCGGGCCGGAAGCGCTAGTTGGACGCCTTGCCCGCACCCAACGAAATACCGCAGACTCGTTGTGGCAAGATAGAGACTGTCTGACGTGTTTGCCTTGGAGATCGGCATGAGCACAAGCTTGGAATTGCTGGAAGCGGAAGCCCTGAAGCTGCCCCCTGCGGATCGTTCGCATTTGCTGGAGCGTCTCGTCGCGAGCCTTGATGTCGACCCCGACGTCGACGCGGCGTGGGAAAGCGAAGCTGACCGACGTGAAGCGGCCCTGGATTCCGGTTCGGTCTCAGCGGTACCCGGTCCGGAAGCGATGGATCGCCTGCGCTCCAGACTGACCCGGTGACCTATTCGCTTCATCCAGGCGCCGAGCAGGATATCGCCAACGCCCTGGATTTCTACACCGAGCACGCGGGACCTCTCGTTGCACGGCGCTTCCTCGACGAATTCGAGCGTGTTGCCGCCCTCGTGGTCAGGCACCCCGATATCGGCACCCCAACCACAAAAGGTCGCAGAGTCTTTCCATTGCGGGTCTTTCCGTATTCAGTCGTCTACCGAAGTCTTGAATCCGGCATTCGAATCATTGTCGTTCGGCATCAGCACCGAAAACCGGGATTCGGCGGTGCCCGGCGCTAGCGTGCAAGGCGTGGCGGGCACGACATTCATCCGCCCCCCACGCCAACCAGAACGCTGAACACACTTCTCGATTCCCTTCTGGACGCCTCGGGCCTCACCCCGCTGAAGCCGCTTGTCTTCCGCCTCGCAACCTACTTCGTCATGTCCATCCTTGACGACCCGGCCATGCTGGCGTTCGCGTTCTGCTGATTGGCCAGAGGGGCGATGCCTGAAGAGGCTTGCTGGTATTGGTTCTTCGGGCAGTGGCAAAAATGGACGGGGAGTAATCACTGTCATTTTCTGACAGGATGGGCCTCTGGCTCGACATGGCGTAGAGTGTCAGCAACCGACATGTCAGGGATCACGTTGCGGCCAACCATTTCGTCAACTATCAAGTCGACTCAATCCAGTTGGGCTGCAGTCGAGACACTGCAACTTGCAGAGGCCGATCAATAATTTATTTGGAGGCAAGGATGACAACCGAACTTTTTTATCTCTTATTGACCGCTATTCTCACTGGGGTGCTCTGGATTCCTGTCGTCATAGGCTACGTATTGACTCGTGGACCCCTTAAACCTTCCGACTACAAGGTCGCGCCAACATCGCCTCTCCCAGACTGGGTTAATCGCGCCAATCGCGCGCAGATTAACGCGGTCGAAAACTTCGCGACATTCGCACCGGTTGTTTTGATCGCTCACGTAGTCGAGGTGTCTACTTCCATTACCGTGATTTCCGCTGCTGTCTACTTCTATGCGCGAGCTGCGCATGCCGTGATACACATCAGTGGATTCAGTCTTTTCATGGCTCGTACCGTATTGTTTACGGTTGCCTGGCTCGCGTTTGTCACATTCGCAATTGAATTGTTACGACAAACGATGTGAGGGAGTGCGGCACCGATCCGCAGCCGCCCAACCCTGCGCCGCAGTCGACGCCCGCAAGTAATCAAAAACAAAAAGGCCGGATGCAACTCTGCATCCGGCCTTTTTGTTGCACCTGATTCGAGACGAACAGGCTCAGCGCAACTCCCCGCCAATCAACCCGGCTGCTTGACGATGCGCAGATACGGCTTGGGTGCCTTCCAGCCGGCCGGGTAGAGCTTCTTCGCTTCCTCGTCGTTGACCGACCCGGCGATGATCACATCGTCGCCGCGCTTCCAGTTCACCGGCGTGGCGACCTTGTACTTCGCCGTCAGCTGGATGGAGTCCAGCACGCGCAGGATTTCGTCGAAATTGCGACCGGTGGTCATCGGATAGGTCAGCATCAGCTTGATCTTCTTGTCCGGGCCGACGATGAACACGGAACGGATGGTCTGGTTGTTCGCGGCGGTGCGACCGTCGGATGCCACCTCGTCGGCCGGCAACATGTTGTAGAGCTTGGCCACGGCGAGGTTGCTGTCGCCGATCATCGGGTAGTTGACCTTGGCGCCCTGCGTTTCCTCGATGTCCTTTTCCCACTTGAGGTGGCTTTCGACCGAATCCATGGACAGGCCAATCAGCTTGGCGTTGCGCTTGGTGAACTCGGGCTCGATCTTCGCCATGTAGCCCAGCTCCGTCGTGCATACCGGCGTGAAGTCCTTGGGGTGCGAAAACAGGATGGCCCACTGGTCGCCAATCCACTGGTGGAAGTCGATGGAGCCTTGCGTGGTGTCGGCCTTGAAATTGGGGGCGGTGTCGTTGATGCGCAGTGACATGTGAGCTCCTAGTCGATTGTTTTGGGAACGCGGTGCAAAACGATACGCTGGCCGCGAACCTGCCGACTGAATGCCGGCGATGCAGAACGTGCAGCAAGCGGAAGAAGACTAGATTTCTTCAATCCACGTCGTCAACCATGTTACCCGCCATTCACTGGAGCGCCGGGGGCCTCGCCCGAAACGGCGCGCCAATGCTTGATCTACGGGCATTCCATCCCATGAGAAAAAGGCCGATTGAGTCGACCGCAACAGGGGATTTGCGAATGGAAACGCGCCCAGCCGTTCAGCGCGAACGGTCCCGCCGAGTATTCACATGCGCGGAGAGCATGTCGAGTATCTGCAGCTTGTCAGGCTTGCCTGTCGGCAGGAAGGGGAAATCCACCTCATCAACGATGAGGTAGGGGAACCTGCTGGGACAGACCACGATTTCCCTTCCTCGCCGCTCCATGACAAAGTCCAACCGGCGGGCGTATCATCGTTCAACTGATTCGCGGAGGTTCGCATGTCCACTCAGCTTGAAACGATCGAGGCTCAGGCGCTGTCCCTCACCC